>JAOUPR010000016.1 GCA_029879725.1 Gemmatimonadota bacterium
GAGAGTCGTGTCGGTCCATCTGGTCCATGAAGTCCGTGGGCCGGAATACGTCCACGTTGGCCGGGAGCATGTCGAAGGTCGCGGGCATGACGCCGATGATCGTGTAGATGGTGCCGTCGACCGTCATGGTGCGCCCCAGCACGTTCGGGTCGCTCATGAACCGGGACTTCCAGAAGTCGTGCTCCAGGACGAGGACGTTCCCCATCCCCTCACTCCCCTCCTCCGGATCGAAGTTCCGGCCGAGGGAAGGTTGCACCCCCAGAACGTCGAAGAGATTGGGCGTTCCCTCCACCACGGTGATCTGCTCGGGAACGTCCAACCCCGTCAGGTTGGCGGCCTCCAGCGTATAGGCCATGAGGCTCTCGATGCTTCGTCCGGCCGCTTCGTAGGCCCGGAAATTCGGAATCGACACGCCCGACGCCGACTCGATGCCCTCTCCCTGTCGGCCTTCCCTGAGGATCACAAGCCCGTCCTGGTCCGCGTAGGGGAAGGGCTCCAGGAGGAAGGCGTTGAGGAGGGAGAACATGGATGCGTTCGCGGCGATCCCCAGGGAGAGCGAAAGGATCGCCACCGCCGAGACCACGGGAGTCTTGAGCATCATTCTCAGCCCATAGCGTATGTCGTGCATCGACGTCGTCATCCCCCGTCCCCTTTCTCGGCTGGCTGGTGTGCCGTACGGTGGGCATATCCTGCCCATGCCCCGGTACTCGATGCGAGGTCCTACGGAGTCCGGGCGGCGGCTGTTTCGGTACCGGGCCGTTGCGGGAAAGGAAACTTCCTTCACCCCTCTCCTCGTAGGGCCGCTCGACCGAACAACGACGAGCACACCCACGAGATCGCATGAACGACAAGACGCAGGATCCGTCGGTCCGGAGATCTCCGGATCATCCAATCGCCCTTGGAACCGCCTTCTCCCTGCTGAGCGCTCTGTGCGTGCTCGTGCCGGGCGTCGGCGCCCAGGAGGTGCCGTCCGTCCTCACCCTCGAGGACGCCGTCCGTCTCGCGAGGGAAAACAATCCGGCGTTCCTGATCCAGGAGAACGACCTCGGCCCGGCGGGCTGGCAGGTGCGGGAAGCCTACGGCCGCTTCCTCCCCCGCGTGGATGCCAATGGGTCGGTGGCCTATACCGGGGCCGGCGTGCAGCGCATCGGAACCCTGGATTTCGGCGCCCAGAGCACGGACTGGTATTCATCGAGCTATTCGCTGAACGTGAGCTGGACGCTGAACGGCTCCACCTTGTTCGGCCTTTCCAGCGCCCGGGCCGATCGTGAGGCCGTGGAGGCGCGGGTGGATGCCGCCGCCTTCGACCTGGAGAGCCAGGTGGCCCTGCGGTACATGGCGGCACTCCGGGCCCGGGACGGCGTGGACGTGGCGCGGAGACAGCTCGAGCGCGCGGAGCAGAACGCTCAGCTGGTCCAGGGACGGGTGGCCACGGGGGCGGCGCCGGGGACGGACGGGAAGCAGTCCGAGGTGGATCTGGGCAGGGCCCAGGTGGAAGTGATCCAGGCGGAACGGATCTTCCGGGAAGCTCAACTCATGCTCATGGAGCAGGTGGGGCTTTCCCTGGGCGAGGGAGTGGACCTCGTGAGCGAGTTCCAGGTCTTCGAGCCGGATTGGGACCGCGATGAGCTGTTGGCGCAGGCGCTGGGTGGAAACCCATCGCTCTCCGCGGCGGAGGCCCAGGTACGAGCGAGCCGGGCGAGCCTTCGGCAGGCCCGCAGCAGCTACTTCCCCTCCCTGACGGTGAGCACCGGACTCTCGGGCAACGCCCTCCAGGCGCTCAACGAGGACTTCCTGGTGACCACCGCCGAGAGTCGGGTGGGGGATCAGGCCGCCAGCTGCCGCCTCCTGAACGACATCAGCTCCGGGCTGTCCCAGCCGCTGGCCGGGTATCCCCAGGACTGTTCCGGACTGGTGTTCACCGATCGCATGCGCGCCGAGCTTCTGGCACAAAACGACGCCTTTCCCTTCGATGTCACCAAGAACCCCCTGAGCCTGCGGCTCACCCTGTCGATCCCCGTGTTCACGGGATTCGCGCGACAGCGACAGGTGGCGGAAGCGAGCGCCGCCGCCCACGACGCGGAGCACTCCCGCCGGGCGGAGGACCTACGCCTCCGCACCGCGGTCACCCAGGCGTTCGACAATCTCGTGTCGGCGTTCCGTGTGGTGGCGTTGGAGGAAAGGAACCGGGGGGTGGCGGAGGAGCAACTCCAACTCCAGCAGAGGCGGTACGCCCTGGGGGCCGCACCTCTCCTGGAACTGCTGGACGCACAGACGAGCATGAGCACGGCCGAGCAGGCGTACCTCAACGCCCGCTACGACTTCCACTGGAACCTGATTCGACTGGAGGCCGCCGTCGGGCGCCCTCTACGTACGCGTTAGATCATCGAAGAGCGAGAATAGCGTGGACATCATTCGCGACACCCGACCCCGAAAGAAGAAGAAACAGATCGTTTGGACCGGCGCGTCCATCGGCGTTCTGGCGATCCTGACCCTGGGGATACGGTCCCTCCCGTCGGCGGTTCCGTCGGTGGATGCCAATACCCTGTGGCGGGACACCGTGGAGCAGGGCACCATGGTCCGGCAGGTTCGGGGCCCCGGTACCCTGGTCCCCGAGCAGGTGCGGTGGATCACCGCCGTAACCGCGGGGCGCATCGAGCAGATCCTGTCCCTTCCCGGAACGGAGGTGGAGGCCGGCGATCTCATCATGCGGATGAGCAATCCCGACGTGGACATGCAGCTGCTCCAGGCGCAGCAGCAGTTGTCGCAGGCCGTGGCGTCGCTGGCCCAGCTCAGGACCTCGCTGGAGACCCAGAAGCTGACCCAGCGCGGCGCCGTGGCCACCGTGCGGACCCAGTTCCTGGACGCGCGGCGCACCCACGAGACGAATCAGCGGCTCTTCGACGAGAACCCGGACCTCATCGCCCGGGCGGACCTGGACCGCTCCAGGGAGCTCATGGAGGAACTGGAGATCCGCCTGGGGCTGGAGGAGGACCGCCTGGATGTCATGGAGCGCACCGCCGGGGACCAGCTCGACGCCCAGGAGGACCAGATCGCCCGACTCCGCGACCTGGTCCAGTTCAACCGCGAGCGTTTGTCATCCATGCAGGTGCGCGTGCCGGTGGCCGGGGTGCTGGCGCCGCTGGACATCCCCCTCCAGGAAGGGCAGTGGGTCCAGTCGGGGCAGCAGCTGACCCGGGTGGTGGTGCCCGGCCGCTTGAAGGCGGAGATCCGCATCTCGCAGACCCAGGCACAGGACGTGGTGGTGGGCCAGGTGGCCCTCATCGACACCCGGAGCGACACCATCCGGGGGCAGGTGGTGCGTATCGACCCGGCGGTGCGGAACGGGACGGTCACGGTGGACGTGGCGCTTCCGCCCGATCTGCCCGGATCCGCCCGCCCCGACCTGAGCGTGGACGGGAACGTGATCATCGAGCAGCTCGACGACGTGGTCTACGTGGGGCGCCCCGCCTTCGGTCAGGCCAACCGGCCGGTGACCATGTTCCGGGTGGTGGACGGAGGGGACTACGCGGAGCGGGTGACCGTGCTCCTGGGTGCCAGCTCGGTGAACGAGATCGAGGTCCGGGAGGGACTGCGCCCGGGCGACATCGTGATCCTGTCCGAGATGGCGCAGTGGGACGGGTTCGAGCGGGTCAGGCTGAAGAACTGAGCCTGACGGATACGAAGAAGGGCCGACGTGGACACACCACGTCGGCCCTCCGTATCGGTACGAGGTCGGAAAAGTTTTCCGTGACTCGTTAAAGAATGCTGAACGAAATGTCCAGCACGATCAGCGTGGTGGAGTCGATGAGGACGAGATCCTCACCCACCATCAACAGATCGGTACCATCGATGAGCTCCGGCGGCTCGGGAATGTCTTCCACCACACGCGTGCGGCGGATACCGGGAGGAAGCGGCTGACCGACGGCGATCTTCTTACGGATCCCTTCGGGCAACGCGCTGGGGCGGCGCCCCGCACGTCCGTTGTACCAGGCAGCAACTGCTTCGGCCTGAGCCGTGGAAATCTCCGCCTGCGCGAGACCGCGCTCCTGGGCTTCCACGTTGGACGGCGCGAGGGCCAGCGCGGCTGCGAACAGCACAGCAGGCATCACCTTGCGATACATAAGGAACTCCTGAGTTTGGAGGTTTCCAGAACGACTCTGGGGCACTCCAGTCGCAGGAAGCGTGCCATCATTCCCGCTTCAAATGTTTCGCGTTGGGGTGTCCTCGGGAGAGGACGGTGGTGGGGCTGCGGGGCGCTCCGCGAGCGAGTGCCTAGAAGGCCTCCAGGGAGTGGAACACCTCCCTCCCGTTCTTGAACCAGTGCTCGCGGAAGGGAGAGGAGGGCATCTCGTTGCGGAAGACGTCCTTGATGAGCGGATGGGGATAGAGGTTGATGCTCCCCCGCTCGTTCTCGTGCATGGTGTACTCACCGCTGATCTGCAGCGTGGTGCGGAGCCTCTCTTCCCCGTTCATCATGAAGCCCTGGAGCACGTGCGTGGTGGACTCCCACGAGTACTGGGTCACGCTCAGGTCGAGGAGGGGGTCCCCGCCGACCCATGCACGGACGGTGAGCCGGTCACCCGTCTCGATGAACTGCGCGTCGATGTCTTCATCGAGATAGGGGAAGTGGAACCGCTCCTCCCTTCGCCGGCGCGCCTCCTCGGAACTGGTGGCGGCGAGGAACGGATAGAACCCCGCCTTGGCATGGTGCAGCCACGATCCCACCATGGGTGGGACGACCACCGACAGCATGAGCTCGGTGTACGGCCCCACTTCGCTCTCGTCGAAGAGGAAGGCCGTCACGGAGAGCACGCTGCGCTGGTGTCGCACCTCGATGGGCTGGAGGTGCCGCGGCAGGGCCGCCACGGCATCCTCCGTGGCCATCTCGAAAAAGGCGCTGACTCCCGTGCGGAACGCGTAGGAGCCTACGGGCATATGCCGTACCTCTGGAGTACACGCTGGAAGATGGCCGCGCCCTGTTCCAGGTCTTCCCGGGTGTGGGACGCGGAGATGGACATGCGGAAGCGGGACTTGTGCTTGCCCACGGCGGGGTACTTCACCGGATTGATGAAGATCCCCTCGCGGAAGATCTCCTCGCCGATGGCGAAGATGCGCGCGTCGTCCCGCACCATGATGGGAATCACCTGCGACGTCGAGTCTCCGATGGGGATCTGCGCATCCGCCAGGAGCTTCTGCATGTAGGCCACGTTGTCCCACAGCTTCGCGCGCAGTTCCGGCTCGGCGACGGCCAACTCCAGAGCCTTGCGCAGCCCCGCCACCACGACGGGGGAGAGGGCGCAGGAGAAGAACCGGGACCGGGAGAATCCACGCAGGTAGTTCACGAGCGCGCTGGATCCGGCCACGTAGCCGCCCTGGCCGCCCAGGCTCTTGGAGAAGGTGCCCAGGTGGATGTCGACCTCGTCTTCGAAGCCCTGGTCCTCCACGACGCCCCGGCCGTTCTCACCGTACACGAAGGCGCTGTGGGCTTCGTCGATCATGAGGCGAGCGCCGTACTTGCGGCACACTTCCACGATCTCCCCCAGGGGCGGAACGTCGCCGTCCATGGAGTAGACGCCCTCGATGATCACCAGCTTCTTCCCGTCGAAGCCCTTCAGCTTGCGCTCCAGGTCGTCCGCCCGGTTGTGGCGGAAGAACTTGGAGGTGGCCTTGGACAGGATCATTCCGTCCACCACGCTGGCGTGGGCGTACTGGTCCGCCACGATGAGGTCGCCGGAGCGCATGAGTCCGGCGATGGTGCCCACGTTGGCGCTGTACCCCGTGGGGAAGATCAGCGCCGCCTCCTTGTTCTTGAAGGCGGCCACCTCCTCGGCGAAGCGGCGATGGAGCTCCGTGGTTCCGCTGAGGATGGGCGAGCCGGAAGCGCCGCCGCCGTAGACATCGGCGGCCTCCTTGATGGCTTCCTTCACTTCGGGACGGTAGGACAGCCCCAGGTAGTTGTACGAAGCGAAGTTGATGAGTCCCTCGCGAATTCCTCCCGTCTTCGTGTCCTCCACGTCCACCCGCGTTCCGGGTGCCGTCTGGAGGGGAAGCTCGTACATGTAGTAGCCCGCCGGCTTCACCTCCTGCCACCAGTCGTCGAAGG
Organism: Gemmatimonadota bacterium; assembly: GCA_029879725.1. Classification (GTDB taxonomy): domain Bacteria; phylum Gemmatimonadota; class Gemmatimonadetes; order Longimicrobiales; family Gaopeijiaceae; genus JAOUPR01. The sequence continues at coordinate 6,107 of JAOUPR010000016.1, forward strand.
GTCCCAGGAGCGCGAACGCGTCCTCACCTGCTCCGAAATAGAAGTTGGTGTAGTCGTATTGCATGGCACCGGGCTGGACACCGCCGCTCTCTTCGATGCGGTCGGGGGCGTCGGTGATGCTCTTCCGTGACGGAGTGGCCATGGCTTCACCCATGGAAATGGTGGAACTTTCCTTCTTGGACCGAGACATTGCGATTTCCCTTTGCGGCTGATGCTGGATCAACCCACAATCTCCCCAGAATGGGCTCCAGGATCAAGGATGATGCGACGACCATGCCATATTCCTACGCCTCCGTCCTCCGTTGGGATCCACCGGAGTCGTGGACGCGCGTTCTCACGGTGGACGCCCACACGGCGGGGGAACCCCTCCGCGTGATCTTCTCCGGATTCCCGGAATTGTCCGGCGAAACCATTCTCGCGCGGCGCCGCGAGGCCCGGGAGCGGTACGATGGGATCCGTCGGTCCCTCATGTGGGAGCCACGGGGACACGCGGACATGTACGGGTGTGTGGTCCTCCCGCCGGTGACCCCGGAGGCGGACTTCGGCGTCCTCTTCACGCACAACGAGGGGTTCAGCACCATGTGCGGGCATGGGATCATCGGCGTGACCACCGTGGTGCTCGAGCTGGGGCTGTTCCCGCTCCGGGAGCCCGAGACGCGCCTGGGGATCGACACGCCCGCCGGATTCGTGGAGGCGCGGGGGGTGGTGGTGGACGGCCGGGTGAGGTCGGTGTCGTTCACCAACGTCGCGTCCTTCGTGGCCGACCGGGACGCGCGCCTCGCCGTTCCCGGATTCGGCGAAGTCCGCTACGACCTGGCGTTCGGCGGGGCGTACTATGCCTACGTGGACGCGGCGGACGTGGGGCTCGAACTGGTCCCGGATCAGTATGGAAGGATCATCGAGGCGGGCCGGGCCGTGAAGGAAGCCTTCCGCGGCACCCGGACCATCGAGCACCCCGGGGATCCCGACCTGGGGTTCCTGTACGGGACGATCTTCGTGGCGCCCCCCGCGGATCCCGCGCACCACAGCCGGAACGTGTGCGTCTTCGCGGACGGCGAGGTGGACCGGAGCCCCACGGGGACGGGGGTGAGCGGGCGGGCCGCCATCCACCACGCCCGGGGCGACCTGTCCACCGGCCGGTCCATCACCATCGAGAGCATCCTGGGGACCACCTTCGACGTCGCGGTGACGGGAACGACGCGGGTGGGCTCCATCCCCGCCGTCGTCCCCGAAGTGACGGGAGAAGCCTTCCTCACCGGGCGCAACGAGATCTTCATCGACCCGGACGATCCACTCCGGGGCGGATTCATCTTCCGCTGAACGGGACGGCGCCGCCTCCCCTCGTGCCGGGCGCCGGCCCCCCGTCGGGGGAGCCGGCGCCTGGAGCGTTCGGGAAGTGACACCGATCAACGGGTGCCGGTCCCCACGATCCAACCCACCAGAGCCGTGACGCGCGGGCCACCGTCGGCGAAGGCCACGGCCACGTTCAGGGGGATGGTGAGTTCACCGAAGGGCATGCTCATCCCGCCGGCGACCACCAGCGACGTGTTGATTTCTCCCACCTCGGAGTTCACGCTGAAGTTGGGTCCGACGCCGAGTTCCATCCCGGTGGCCGACCGCAGACCCGCGAGCCACGCCATGGAGAAGTTCTTCTGCCTCTCCTCGATTCCACCGAGGAGGAACACCCACTCCATGAGGGCCTGATTTCCCTCGGTCGTGGAGACGAGTTGGTTCTCGAACTGCCATCCGAACTGGCTCATGACGGGGTTCAGCCCGCTCTGATCCCGGTACCTGGCGATGTCGCCCGTGAACATGGTGAGTCCGAAGCGGGGGCCCGCGAGGTGCTGCTGGGGAAGCTGCCGGGCGCGGAACTCCTCCGGGACTTCGGGTCCCCGGACCTGCGCGGTGGCCGGGGTGTTGGAAAGGGCGGCTGCGGCGGCGGCGGCGACGACGATACGTGTGAACATGGTTCCGACTCCTGATCGCGTGTGATGTGATGCAACCCACGCAGGAACGATGTCCGTTTCCGTCCTGTCCCTCTTTACGGGGCGAAACGCAACGTCGGGCCGGAAACCACGTACGTCACGGCCCCCCACCACGTAGTTCGCCTACGTGGTGGGGGGCGGGCGGGGGAATTATCGGCCCGGTCCGAGGAGGACGGCGTTCATGAAGAGGAGCTCGGTGGCCTCCGCGTAGGCCCGGTAGTTGGGATCCTCGGCGAAGGAGATGATCTGCCCGCGGCCCACCGGCTGGTGGATCAGGAAGGCCTTGTTGGCCAGTTGGGGCTTGCTCTCCTCCCAGACGATCCCGCTCATGACCAGTTCGTCGAGGCCGGCGTAGCGCCCCACGTTGCTTCCCCGGTCCAGCGTGATGGGGGAGAACACGCGGGATCCTTCCACCAGGACGCCGATCTCACCGTCGGTGCCGGCGCTGAGCCAGTGTTCCGTGTCCAGGATGGTGCGCACGATGGCGCCGGGAACCTGTTCGGGATCCTCGTCTTCGGGGGCGATGGACTCCAGGTAGTCGATGGGCTGGTCCGGGGTCTTGGCCGACGGCGGGTCCGTCCCCTCGGCCCGCCCACCCCGGCGCTCCGCGTGCGTGGCCAGGAGGCCCACGTCCTCGTCGGCGGCCCACGCGGTGGAGCCGGCCATGGTGATCACGGTTCCGCCGTCGCGCATCCAGTCCTGGATCCTGCGGACCAGAGCGCTACTCACCGCGCGACCGAAGTCGCCGTTGGGGAACACGAGCACGTCGTATTCGGAGAGGAGGACGCGCCCCAGGGTGGAGGCCCGCACCACGGTGGTGCGCTGCCCGTAGCGGCGCTCCAGGACGTACCGCGCCCACCCGGCGGACAGAGAGGAAGCGGGGGCGTCGTACACGAGAAGCACCCTGGGCTCGCGGAGGGCCCGCACGGCCTCGCTCCCCAGGGAGATCCCGTCGCGGACGTAGGAGTCGTCCACCGGAACCACCTCGACCTCGTGGCGCGCCGCGATGGCTCCCAGCCGGGCGGCCAGATGGGAGTCGTTGTCTGAAATCCGCACGATGGCGGTGCCCATGGCGTACTCACGCCCGTGGAGCGTGAACTTCCCTCCCGCGGATCGGACGCGGATACCCTCGCGGAGGGCCTCCGCCACCGCGGCGGCGGTGGCCGTGCCCCAGGGCATGAGGTAGGCCACCCGCGCGGAGGGGAGGACGGCGCCGTCCGCGGCGGGACCCGCACCCCCCGCCTGGATGGCTTCGCCGTGGGCGGGGAAGGGGTCGTCCAGGGTGAGCCGGTCACCCGCCGCTCCCGTGGCGCGCGGGCTTTCGAGTACCTCGACGTCCCAGAGGAGGGACTGGCTCCACGCCGTCACGTCGTAGATCTGGTCCCGCTGGCGGTTGGCTCGGCGCTCTATCTGCTTGGTCACGAACTCCGGGTCCATGGGGATGTGCTGGTCCAGGAGGTTGCGGAGCATGCGGTAGGCCGGCTGCGCCGCGGGCACGAGGTACGTTCCCGCCGCGGGGAGGGTCCGGCCGCCCACCCCCACGGGTCCGGACGCCTCGTGCACCTCGATCCCGTTGCGCACCAGGGAGCGGGCCAGGCGCCTGGCCATCCCCGGGTCGTGGGAGGAGTGCAGCACGTATTCCGCCGGGCCGCGACGCCCCAGCTCCACCGCGCTCTGCCGGAACGCGAGGTAGTCCCGGAGGATCCGCTCGCGATTCCGGGCGGCGGTCTCGGCGGTGGCGATGGCGGCCGTGAAGTGGTGGAGCACCCCGTCTCCGTAGGTGAGGAGGTCTCCGTCGTCACGCCGGAGGACCAGCGCTCTGGCGGAGGCCTGCTCGAAGGTCATGGCCATGGCCCCGTGGGTCATGGGCCACATGTCGATGTAGCCGGGATAGAAGGCGTCGTACGTGTCGCGGTTGAAGTAGGCGAATCCCCGCCGGTCGAAGGCCGCGGCGTTTCCGCGTCCCACCACGTCCATGAGGTCCATCTGCTCGGGCGTGAGCCACGGATTCGCCGGTGGCGCCGTGGGCGGGAAGAAGTAGGTGGAATTTCCTCCCATCTCGTGGAGGTCGGCGACGATGTGGGGCCAGAACTGCTTGAACACTCCCAGCTTGCCGCGCGTCTCGGGCTGGCTCTGGATGAAGGCGTCGCGGTTCAGGTCGAAGAGGTAGTGGTTCCCCCGTCCGCCGGGCCACGGTTCGTCGTGCTCCGCGGACCAGGTGGCGGGGTCGGGCCAGCGCGCTTCGGCGATCCCGTTCTGCATCACGTAGCGGTTGCGCCCGTCGGGGTTCTCGGCCGGATCGATGATCACCAGCGACTCGCGGAGGATCACGTCCACCGCTTCGTCACCGCGCGCGGCCAGGAGGTGGTACGCCTCACCCATGGCCGCGCCGTTGGAGCTGATCTCGTTCCCGTGGATTCCGTGGACGAGGGCGGTCACCACGGGGAGTTCGGACACGAGGCGCGCGGCGTCGGCGGAGGAGAGTCCCCGCGGGTCGGCCAGGCGCCCGAGCCCGTCCTTCACTTCGTCCAGCCGGGCGATGCGCTCCGCGGACCCGATCACCAGCATGTACAGGGGGCGTCCCTCCCAACTCGTGGCATAGTGGATCAACCGCGTCCGGTCGGGGGCCGCTTCCGCCAGCGCCCGCATGTAGCGTACGATCTGGTCGGGGGGCGTGATGCGCTCCTGGAAGTCGTGACCCACCACCTGTTCGAGGGTGGGGATGGCCGGGTCGTAGTCCGTTCCCGGGGACAGCTCCTGGGAGGCGGGGACCTGGAAGAGCGCTGCGATGACGAGGGTGCCGAGCATGGGAATTCTCCTGGGTCGCGTCGTGGGCGGCCACAATATAGAGGACGGCGCGACTCTCCGCCTCATGCTTCGAACCCGTTCGACCATGGACCTTTCCGCCCCTCATTCCGTTATCATATCCGGATTCAATCGAGCAAGAACCCGGAGCGTTCCGTTGAACACACTGAAGATCTTCGTCGTCTCGCTGGTCGTGGCCGTGCCCCTGGCCGCGCAGGATCTCCCTCCCGCCGACATGGCGGCGGGCGAGTTGGCTCGTTCGCGGGCGTGCGTGGCGCCTCTCACCGGGATGGCCCGTCTGGACGTGGCGCTCGCGCCCCTGGCGGTGCGGGCCGAGCGGATCCGTGCCCTGAACCAGGCCATGGTCCTCGAGGACTCGTCGGCCGTGGTGCCCTTCGATGCGGACGACTCCGCGGACCGGATGGTCCAGGAGTGGTTCGCCTCCGACGGAGTCCTGGCCCTCCGCTACGTGGAGGCGCGCGACGACGCCATCAACGATCAGCGGCGCGTGGAGCGGGAAGCGGTGCGTGATCGTCTCCGCGAGGAACTCCAGGCGGTCGGTGCCCGGGGCCAGGAGATGATCGCCCAGGCGAGCGAGACCACCGCGGGTGGCCAGGATTGCGAGGGAGCCATCCTGGTGCGGCCGGTGGTGTTGGAGGTGTGCGCGGCACAGGGGCTCACCGGCCCGGTGTGCGACGGTGCCGCGGCCCCCGAGGGGAACGGTCCGGGGGAATACGTCTTCGTGGGGAGCGCGGACGAGCTCTGGGACGTGGAGGAGTTCCGTCCGTGGAGCAACCCCATGCCGCTCTCCGTGACGCCCGAAGGCGGGCTCGGTGGCGGCCGGACCATGGCGCGGGCCCGTCGTGGGAACGTGGTGGCGCTCGTGGGGCTCGGCTCCCTGATCCGGCCCCGGTCGGAGATGTCGGCGGAGGAGATCACGGAGTTCGATGCGAACCTCGACTCCCTGGGGTTCACCTTCGACCATCCCGGGTTCGTCATGGCGCCGGCCATCGATCTCCAGATCGGGATCCTGGGGAGATTGGGCGGGGAGACGCACTACCTGCTCCACTTCGGTGATCTTTCGGCTCCGGCGGAACAGGTGGTGTGGGAGGGGCCGGCCGTGGATCGTGGACCCATCCAGGCTCTCTTCCCGGCGCCTCCGGGAGCGCTGGTTCGCCTGGCGGCGGGAGAGGCGCTGAGCCTCACCGCGGTGAAGGTGACCGAGGGGGCGGAAGAGGCCGAGGCCGTGTTCACCCTGAGTTTCACTCCGGTGAACCAGGCGCGGGCAGCCTCTTCGCTCCTGGGATACATGGCCGGCGGGCAGCTGGGCCGCGACCTGGCCGCGCTGGTTCCGCCCACCGAGGGCGTGGGTGGTTGATGGCGTGTTGAAGGCGGGCCGTCCGCGGGACCCGCGGACGGTCCTGCGCGAGGTATTCGGCTTCGACGAGTTCCGGCCGGGACAGCGAGAGGTCATCGACGCGGTGCTGGAAGGTCGCGACTGCATCGCGGTCATGCCCACCGGGGCGGGGAAGTCGCTCACCTATCAGCTCCCGGCCCGTATCCTGGAGGGGACGGTCCTGGTGATCTCACCCCTCATCAGTCTCATGAAGGACCAGGTGGACGCGCTCCAGGCCCTGGGATTCCGGGCGGTGGAGATCAACTCGACACTGGATTTCGAGGAGCGAAGCGCCAGGCTGGCGGCGCTCCGCCGTGGGGAGCACGAGCTGGTCTTCCTGGCGCCGGAGGCGCTGGACGGCGGTCTGCGGGAGTTCGTGCAGGGGTGTCCCATCTCCCTCCTCGTCGTGGACGAGGCGCACTGCATCTCCCAGTGGGGACACGACTTCCGTCCATCGTACCGTCGCCTCCAGGGATTGAAGGACGGGCTGGACGTTCCCGTGCTCGCCCTCACCGCCACGGCGACCCGGGCCGTCGCGCGCGATATCCTGCGCCAGCTCGGCATGCGCAAGCCGGCGGGCTTCAAGGGTTCCTTCTTCCGCCCCAACCTCCACGTCCGCTGCCGCAAGAAGGGGACGGGGAATACCCGCAAGGAGATCCTGGCCCTGGTGCGTCGGCATCAGGGGGAGAGCGGGATCGTGTACTGCCTGAGCCGAAAGAGCGTGGAACAGACCACCGACTTCCTCAGGGAGAACGGAGTCGAGGCCGTGCCGTATCATGCCGGCCTCGCCGACGAGGAGCGGGCCCGCAATCAGGAATCGTTCCAACGCGACGACGTGGACGTGGTGGTGGCCACCGTGGCCTTCGGGATGGGGATCGACAAGTCCAACGTCCGCTTCGTGATCCACCGCGACATGCCCAAGGACGTGGAGTCGTGGTACCAGGAGATGGGACGCGCGGGCCGGGACGGACTGGTGAGCGACTGCATCCTCTTCTATTCGTGGGCCGACGTGAAGATGCACGAACGCTTCCTCGCGGACATCGACGATCCCGAGGTCTGGCACGCCAAACGGGAGACCACGGTGCGCCTCTTCGAGCTGGTGGAGTCGGGGCGGTGCCGGCATCAGGGGATCCTCCGTCACTTCGACGAGGATATGGGCCCCTGCGACCACTCGTGCGACGTGTGCACCGGTGTGACGGCCGAGGAGCTGGCCGCGGAGATGATGGCCCGCCGCGGCGGAGGGCGGAGCGGACCCCGGCGAGCGGTTCACGTGGGCTCCACCGCCGGTCCCACAGACCCCGAGGAGGAGGCGCTCTTCCACCGCCTGCGCGACCTCCGCAAGGAGCTGGCCGACGCCCAGGGCGTTCCGGCCTATATCGTGTTCAGCGACAAGGTGTTGAGAGAGATGGCCTCCCGACGCCCCGGAACCCCGCAGGGCCTTCTGGACGTTCCCGGGGTCGGGCCGGCGAAGCTCGACCGGTACGGCGAAGCGTTCCTGGAGCTACTGGGCGCCTGACCACGCCGGAGCGGGCCCGAGCCCACCCCGGAGCGCCGGGATGGGCCCGCTACTGTTCGTCCGCCGAGGGGCCGTAGAGCGCCGGCACCGGCACGTCGAGCAGACGCAGATACACGGTCAGCTGGGCCCGGTGGTGGATGATGTGGTTGAGAACGAAGGAGCGCAGCACGGCGGCCCGGGGAAGGGAGAAGGCCGTGTGGCCTCCGGCCTTCAACGACCACATCACCGAGAGATCCTCCGCCGACGCCTTTTCCAGCGCGCCGCGGGCGGAAGCCACCGCCTCGTCGAAGAGGGCGAGCATGTCGGCGACGCTCCGCGGGTCCGGCTGGTCGAAGGGTTCGTCCATGTCCAGCACCTCCGTGGCCAGCGTCACCGCCACCCAGGTGGGGATGTTGGCCACGTGGGCGGCGAGCTCCCGCAGGGTGAAGGATTTCTCGTGGGGCTTGAAGTCGAATCGTGCCTCGGGGACGCGTTCGAGGGTTCGGCGGGTCCCCGCCATCTCGTGGTCGAATTCGGGGAGGAAGAGCATTCCGTTCATGGAGGGCCGTCCTTTGGATCTGGGGGGCGGAGTGCGAGACACCGAATAAACACCGAATGCGTAGTCGCGCGCAAGGACTTTCTTCCGGACGGGCTCCGAGGGATCACTCCGGTCCGGCGCCTCCGCCCATGGGGTGGGGGCCCATGGCCGGACGCCCATCTCCGTCCGCGAGACTCCAGCTCGCCCGGTGCACCAGCCTCACGATCCGCTCCATCTTCGGGTATCCCACGCGGTCCGCGTCATCCAACGGCGTGTGGTAGTCGGGGTGGAGCCCCGTGTGGAACCAGAGCGCGGGAACGCCGTTCTGGAGAAAGGGCCAGTGGTCGCTCCTGCGCAGGAGGTTGGACGCGTTGTTGTCGTAGCGCAGCTTGAGTTCGAGACCGTACTCCCCGTTGGCTTCCTGGACGACGGCGGAGAGCTGGGGAGTCCGGGTGTAGCCCAGGAGGTTCATCGCGTTCGCGTTGGACTCCGCCGTCTGCGGCTCCAGCCCGCGGAAGCGCGCGCCGCCGTCTTCCGGGACCTCCTCGTCGCGCCCGATCATGTCCATGTTGAGGACGGCGGCGACCCGATCGAGGGGGAAGCGGGGGTGCTCGGTGTGATACCAGGCTCCCAGGAGTCCTCGCTCTTCGGCGTCCCACACGGCGAACAGGACGGTCCGCCGCGGGCGTCGGCCCTCCGCGGCGGCGAGGGCGTAGGCCTTCGCCACGGCCAGGACGCCGATGGTGCCCGAGCCGTCGTCGTCGGCTCCGTTGAACACCTCATCGCCGTCTGCTCCGTTGTGATCGTGGTGCGCGGCCACGATGACCACTTGGTCGCGCAGCGCCGGATCCGATCCCTCCACCATGGCGAGGACGTTCCTTCCGGGGGTGACGTGCCGTTCCACGGCCGTGGTGAGGGCGACCCGCGTGCCCGGAAGCGCCACGACGCCGAACCCGCCGGGTGCGGCCTCGGCCGCGGCGGCCAACTCCTCGAGCCGGCGCCCCGAGGGCTCCACCAGGGCCGAAGCCAGCGCCGCCGAGACCTGCGCCACCGGGATGCGGACCCGGTCCCTCCATACACCCAGGGTGAAGCGCTCGATGCGCCGGGGCTCGTCCGGCCAGTAGGCCGCGGCGGCTGCGGCGTAGTCGTCCGCGTCGTCTCTCCGGTGCACGTCGCGTACGAAGAGCACGCCCACCGCGCCCCGCTCCTGTGCCGAGAGGACCTTCCGCCAGTCGCGCGACGCTTCCGACGTGACGACGCCGTCGAAGGGGCTCTCGGGATCATCGGGACCCGGCTCGCGCTCGAGGACGAGCACGACCTTCCCCGAGACGTCGGCGCCCCGGTAGTCGTCCCAGGAGATGCGCGGCTCCACGATCCCGTATCCCGAGTAGACGACCTCTCCCTCGGCGGATGCGGAGGCGGACACGTTCAGAGGATACCAGCCGTCTCCCGGCGCGCGTGCCCGCCGGTCGCCCGAGACCACGGCCAGCGTGTTGCCGGTCCCCAGGGTGAACCAGTTCAGGTCGAAGGGCTCGAAATAGCCCTCCGTCCCCGCCGGCTCCAGGCCGAGTTCCCCGAACCGTCCCGCGATCCACTCCGCGGCCTCCGCGATCCCGGCCGTTCCCGCCAGCCTCCCGCGCATGGCGTCGGACGCGAGATGGTGCAGGTCGGCGCTCAATTCCCCGGCCGTGATGGCGTCGTTGTGCGGCGCCGGGTCGGCCACCTCGGTGGCGCAGGCAGGAAAGAGGAAGGCGAGGAGGACGACGGACGTGTTTCGCCGCGCGATGCGCATGGTGCTCTCCGGATCCGGGGGGTCGTACCAAAGCGGGGACAAGATGTCACGGGAGTTCCCGCCGGGCGAGAGGCGGGTCGCTCCGCCCCATACCGATGGCCGGTCCCCGACCTCCGCCGTACCTTGTCCGCCTCGACCAGAGAACGCCCCGACTTTCCCAGGTGGAACCATGATCCCTCCCCACGCCGCCCTCCGCGCATTCGTCCCCGTCTTCCTTTCTCTCCTCACCCTCCCCATCCCGGGTGCCGGCCAGGACGCCGGCGCCAAGGACGAGGCGTGGGATGTCACCGAGGCCCGGGGGGCCACTCGCGAGGTGGACTTCACCACCGACGAGGGTACCTGGATGTCGGTGGATGTCTCGCCCGCCGGTGGGTGGATCGCTTTCGACCTTCTGGGACATGTGTATCGGGTGCCCATGGCGGGAGGCGATGCCGAGTTGCTGACGCGGGACGCGGGCGTGTCGGTGAACTATCATCCGCGCTACTCGCCGCAGGGGGACGCCATCGCATTCGTCTCGGACCGGAAGGGACAGAACAACCTGTGGATCATGGACGCGGACGGCGGGAACCCGAGGGCGGTGTTCACCAGCGACGACGTCCGGGTTGTGGAGCCCGTATGGACGCCCGATGGGCGGTACGTCATCGTCCGGCGCCAGAATCTGCAGGGCCCCGGCGGAGGCGGGCTCTGGATGTACCACCGGGATGGGGGACAGGGCGTGGAGTTGGTGGCCAACTCCGATGAGGGTGGAGCCGCCTGGCCATCGGTGTCGCGCGACGGGCGATACCTCTACTTCCACGTCTACAGTGGTCCGCCGGGGCTGGCCGGCCGCGACGCCCTCGCCGGTCACTGGCAGGTACGCCGCAAGGACATGATCACCGGGGAGGTCGTGTCCGTGACCGCCGGTGAGGCCGCCCAGCAGTCCCGGGGGTCCTCGGGGGGCGCCTATGCTCCCGAGATCTCGCCGGACGGACGGTGGCTCGCCTTCGCGCGGAGGATCCCCAACGGCACCATCTCCTTCAAGGGACACCGCTTCGGCCCGCGCACGGCCCTCTGGCTCCGCGACCTGCGAACCGGTGCCGAGCGCATCGCCATGGACCCGGTCACCCAGGACAACGCGGAGGGGATCAAGACGCTCAGGGTCATGCCGGGGTACGACTGGACGGACGACGGCTCGGCGATCGTCCTTTCCGAAGGGGGGAGGCTCCGACGTCTGGAGGTGGCGACGGGAGAGGTGACGACGATCCCGTTCACGGCCCGGGTGCGGCGCACCGTCTCCGAGCAGGCGCGCGCTGACTTCCGGATCGAGGACGGTCCGTTCCAGGCGCGTTTCCTGCGCTGGTACACGGCGTCTCCCGACGGCGGGCGCCTCGCGTTCCAGGCCGTGGGAAGGATCTGGACCCGAGGCCTTCCGGACGGCACCCCGGCCCGTGTCACCCCCGAGGGATTCGCGCCCTTCGAGTACGCGCCCTCCTGGTCTCCGGACGGGCGTCGCATCGCCTTCACGACATGGGACGACGCGGAGGGAGGAGCGGTGTGGACCGTGCCCGCGGGAGGTGGCGACCCCCGCCGGCTGACCACGGTCGACGAGACGTGGGAGTACCTCCACACCGCGTGGAGCCCCGATGGGACTCACGTGCTGGTCACACGCGGTCAGGGTGCGGCCAAGCGGGGGCGGGGGATCGCGTGGAACCCGTACTGGGAAGTCGTGGAGCTTCCCGCGGGTGGGGGGGCGGCCAGGGTCGTGAGCGTGGTGGAGGCCCGGGGAGGAGGGCGTAGCCAGGTTCCCCGGGCGAGCTACGGTCCCGGGGGGCGGGTATTCTTTCCCGATCGCATTCCCGATCCGGATGGGAGCGGTACGGTGAGTGGTCTCGTTTCCGTCCGCCCCGACGGGAGCGACCGGCAGCTCCTCCTCACGCTCCCGTATGCCGACGAGATCGCCATCTCGCCCACCGGCGAGTGGGTGGCGTTCCAGGAGGGGGACAACGTCTACGTCTCTCCCTTCCCGTACGGGGGCCTCGGGGGAGCGCCGCTGGCCATCGCCAAGGCGCGGGGGCGGATCCCCGTGACCCAGGTGTCCACGGAGGGCGGGCTGTACCCTACGTGGCGCGACGCCGCGACGCTGGACTTCGGGTCCGGTCCCCACTTCTTCGCCCACCACCCCGCCGACGAGACCACCGATTCCGTGGACGTGACCCTCACGGTGGACGCGCCCGCCCCGGTGGGATCCCTGGCGCTCACCCGTGCGCGCATCGTCACCATGGTCGCCGACGAGGTGATCGAAGACGGAACGCTCGTGGTGGAGGGCAGCCGGATCGTCTGCGTGGGAACGTGCGACACTTCCGGGGTGGACGAGGTCCGGGACGTGGCGGGCGCGACCATCGTTCCGGGAATCGTGGACATGCACGCGCACCACTACAGGGAGAACCGGGGGATCCAGCCCCAGCACGACTTCGAACAGGCCGTCTACCTGGCGTACGGTGTCACCACCAACCTGGACAACTCCATGTGGAGCCAGATCGTGTTCCCCGCGGCCGAGCTCATCCGGGCGGGACAACTGGTGGGTCCGCGCACGTTCAGCACGGGGGACCCCCTCTACCGGGGCGACGGCGGTCGACAGAACGAGCTCACCTCGTACCAGGTCGCGGAGCAGAACGTGAACCGGCTGGCCGACTGGGGTGCCACCGCCATCAAGCAGTACCTGCAACCTCGGCGGGATCAACGGCAATGGGTGAGCCATGCCGCCCGCAAGCGGGGCCTCATGGTGACGGCGGAAGGGAGCGATCTTCCGTACAACGTCGGGATGATCCTCGACGGCCAGACGGGCTTCGAGCACCCCATGAGCTACACACCCCTGCACGGGGACGCCGCCCGCTTCTTCGGAGCCACGCGAGCGGTGTACTCACCCACCTTCATCGTGGGTGGCCCGGCGGCGTGGAACGAGGAGTACTTCTTCCAGGAGAGCGACGTCTGGCGCGATGCGCGGCAGCAGATGTGGATGCCGTGGCGCCAGGTTCTCCCCCACACACGCCGGCACATGTGGCGTCCCGACACGGATTACTCCTTCCCCTTCATCGCCCAGGGGATGGCGGACGTGATCGAACAGGGCGGGGGCGGTGCCATCGGCTCCCACGGTCAGGCCCACGGCATCGGGTCGCACTGGGAGATCTGGATGGTCGCGTCCGCCATGGGGCCTCATGGAGCGCTGCGCGTGGCCACCCTGGAGGGGGCCCGGTTCCTCGGAGCCGAGCACGACCTGGGATCCGTGGAGGTCGGGAAGCTGGCCGACGTTCTCGTCCTGGACGCGAACCCCCTGGAGGACATCCGGAACACCACGTCCATCCGTTTCGTGATGCAGGGGGGAGTCCTTCGGGATGGGCTCACGTTGGACGAGCTCTGGCCCGCGAGCGTACCGTACGGAGACCGCTGGTGGGCGGACCCGGACATGTGGGCGGAGACGGACCGGCCGGTGGGCGGGCGGTGAGTCGGGAAACTCCTCCCAGGTACCGATAGCAGACGGGCGGCGCCGGGTTCTACCGGCGCCGCCCGTCTGGATGTTCGGGGGTGGGGATTACCGCCCGGACCGTGGTCCCTGGGTGAGGATCCCCGTGAAGCCCCGGATCACACGTCCGCTGGTGAGGCTTCCCGCGATCACCAGCCCGGCCGACGCGTTGTCCAGGTCTCCGTTGGCCCGGAGGTCCGCGATGGCGAAGCGGGCCACCGCGTCCAGGTCACCGTCGGCGTCCACGTCTTCCAGGGTGACCCACGGCCCACCGTTCTTGTCCACCACCGACGTTTCCGTGCCGATGCCGTCTCCCAGGGTCAGGGAGGAGGCGATGAGGGCCTCCGCGGCGAACTCACCGTCCGCGATGAGCACCACCGTCAGGTTCCCGTTGGAGCGTCCGTTGCCGTTGGCGAGGGCCCCTCCACCGTGTACGTCGATGGCGATCTCGATGGGAGGAAGGACCGTGACGTCGACCTGATCCGAATGCGTCCCGGCGTCGTCGTCGGTGACGGTGAACGTCACGGTGAACGTTCCTGCCTCCGTGTACGCGTGCTCCGTGGAGACGGAGCCCTGGGCGGCGGATGCTCCGGCCACGGCGGATCCGTCTCCGAAGTCGACGGTCCACGTCCAGGTGTCCGCGATGCCCACGTCGGTGAAGGAGCCGGCGAAGGTGAAGACGTCTCCCTGGTTGAGGACGGCGCCCGGTCCGGCCGCGGCCACGGGGGCCACGTTGGCCACCGTCGCGGTCGTGGTGGCGGAGGCCGAAGCGCCCGTTTCGTCGGTCACCGTGAGGGTGATCGTGTAGGTCCCGTCGTCCACGTAGGCGTGCCCGGCCGAAGCGCCGGTTCCCGTGGAGCCGTCACCGAAGTCCCAGGCGTAGGCGAGGGCGGCGCCGGTGAAGTCGGCCGCGGAGCCGACGAACGACACCGGGCTCCCTTCCACCCCGGAGTATGCGCCACCCGCGTCGGCCGACGGAGGCAGCGTCTGCGCCACCGGACGGACGGGGGCCCAAGCCGATCCGCAGAGCGCGTTGACGAAGCTGTTGGAGACGCTTCCCATCCGCACCATGGTCCCGGTGTTCAGGTCCGTGATCTCACGCACGAAGTTCTTGTAGAAGATGAACCAACGGCCCTCGGGAGAGCGGTTGATGGTGCAGGGCTGGAAGTAGAGCACGCCGAGTCGGGTCGCCGCTCCGGTGGCCGGATCGACGCGGTAGAGGAACTGACCCGACCCCGTGATGAACGTCCCGGTATCGGGGTCGTAGGCCAGGGCCTCGGCGGGCACGGTGGCGCCCACGGAGGTCACTGCACCGGTCATCAGGTCCAGCGTGCTCAGCGTACCCGTGCGGTCGATGGCGTAGAGGGTGGTGCCGTCGGGTCCGAACTCGATCCCCCGCTGGGGGAGTTGCACCTGCAGGTCCACCACCGGGAGCACGTCTCCGCTCTGGGTGTCGATGATCATGACCCGGTCGACACCGTCGATGCGGAAGAGCCCGAACACCGTCCCGGCCGGGACCGTGTGCCCGCCCGCGACCTGGACGTCTTGCGTGGAGGTCGCCATCCCTGCGTAGGCCGTGTTGAATCCCGTGGGTCCCAGGTTCTGTGAGGTCCAGGTGGACGGGTCGATCTTCCACGTCTCCCTGGTCACGTCCTGGTGGCCGAAGAGGAAGTACGGATCGCTGCCGGACAGGGCGAGGGAGGGCCCGGCGACTGCGGCGGCCGTCGTCTCCGTCTCCGGGAGGGGCGCGAGCGTCTGTTCGGCGCCGCAGGCGGCCAGTGCGAGCGTGAGAACGGGGACGAGGGGCAGACTCGTGCGATTCATGTGTATGCAGGGCTCAGTGTGAAACCATCGTCCGGGGGCCGACGCTCGGGTACGGGCGGGGCATGGTGCAAGAAGCGTGACAGGATGTCACGGGGCGGATCCGGGCGAAATACGTGGATTCCGAATGGAATTTCGGGTGCTTCCCGGAAATGATTTCGCGGGAGGTGAGAAAAGATTTCCCGGTGGTGCCCGGGCCCCGCCCCACTTGCGCCCCCGGCTCCGACGCAACCTTATTAGCCCGGTCCACCATCGTCGCTTCCCCACTCCGGTGCGCCGCCATGAGCCTTCGTCACTTCTCCGTTCCCGCCGCCCTGACCGCTGGGGTACTCCTCGCGGCCTGCTCCGCTTCCTCCGAGCCGGAATTCCGCGTGGCCGTGGCCCGCTTTCAACAGGAGTCGTGCACTTTCTGTCCCGGGGGCGACGTCACGGTCGAGGACTGGACCCGGCTGGGGCCGCCATTGTCCGGGGATGACGTCCTTGATGCCGACGACTACGTGGCGGGTTTCGTAAGCCAGGCCCGCGACTACGGCGACATCGAGTTGGTGGGGCTGACGTCCCCCGACGAGATCTTCGGTGGGTCGTCCCGCTCGTGGATCGCGAAGGAGACGTTCGACCACTTCCTCGACGGGATGATCGCGGACCTGGAGGCGGCCATGCCGGTGGACGGGGTCTACCTGGCGCTCCACGGCGCCATGGGCGTGCGCGACGTTCCCCGCCCGGAGGCCGAGATCGCGCGGCGTTTCCGTGAAGTGGTGGGCCCCGACGTGCCCATCGCGGCCACCTTCGATCTCCACGGGGACGAGGACGGAGCCTTCCTCGAGCAGGCCGACTTCGCATTCGTGACCAAGCGGTTTCCCCACTACGACGCGGGGATCCAAGGGGGGCGCGCGGCCCGGGCGCTCCACCGTGTCATGCGCGGGACGTATTCTCCCACCACGGCCACCCGCAAGCCGGGGGTGATCACGGCCACCGTCCTCCAGTGGACGGGCGCCTCCCCCTCCATGGATATCATGGAGCGCGCGCGGCGGTGGGAGGCACGCGAGCCTGACGCCTTCGTGAGCGTCTTCTACGGCTTCCCCTGGACGGACGTTCCCGACGTGGGCGCCACGGTGCACGTCATGACCAACGGCGACCAGGAACTGGCCGACCGCATCGCGGATGACATGAACGACTTCATCTGGCGCGTGAGGGAAGACTTCGCGCTGGGCCGGCTTCCGAGGCCGGACGTGGCGGCGCGGACGGTGCGGGACGCCATCGCCGCCGGTGCGGTGCCGGTGGCGGTGGGCGATTATTCCGACCGTCCGGGCGATGCCACGCACATCCTTCGGGCCTTCGAGGCCACCGGGATCCGGAAGGTGCTCTACGGTGCCATCTCCTCACCGGACGTGCTGGGTGCCATGGAGGAGGCGGGGGCGAAGGTGGGCGATCCCTTCGACATGTCCATCGGTGGGTACACGCCCTCGGGAGGAGATCCGTTCCGCATCCAGGGGACGGTGGCCTACGTGGGTCCGTGGGCGGGGTACGACTACACCGCGGCCGTGACGTTCGGAGACGGGAACGTGGTATTCCTCGCGCCGGCCTACACCCAGATCATGTATCCGGAACACTTCGCGGTGGGATCCATCGACCCGGCGGACTACGATGTGTTCGTGGTGAAGAGTCGGGCGCACTTCCGAAGAGGCTTCGACGAGACCGGGTTCGCCCGGACCATCGTGGTGGTGGAGGCTCCCGAGCCGTTCCTCGGGACGACCTTCCTCGATGCGCTTCCGTACGAGCACGCGGACCTCTCGAAGCTGTATCCGTACGGGGTGCCGGAGGGCCGGTAGGGAATCTCCCCACGCTCCATCGCGTGCAAGGGCGGACATCGGGTCGGTTATTCGGACATTAAGATCCGATTAACCAAAACGATGGTCTGCCCCTATGCTCTCACGAACCGGTCTCTACGCTCTTCAAGCGGTGCTCTACCTTGTCCGCCAATCCAATGGGGACGCCGTGGCGGCGGCCACCATGGCCGCGGATCTGGGGGTGCCCCCGAACTACCTCGCCAAGGTCCTCAACCGTATGGCGCGCAGCGGTATGCTGACTTCGACCCGGGGAGCCCACGGAGGATTCCGGCTCGCTTCCGATCCGGGTGAGCTGTCCGTGGAGGACGTGGTCGGCGAGTTCGAAGAGCTGCTCCCCCTCGAAAAATGTCTGCTCGGGGGGGGGTGCGATCCAACCTCGCCATGCTCCGCTCACCGGCGGAGGGTGGAGTGGCACGGGGTTCGCCGCGATATTCTTCGTCACACACCCCTGCTTTCCCTCCTCGGCCCGCAGGCCGTTCCGGAGGACCGCGAAGTTCCCCATCACCGACTCGTCGAGTCCATGATCAAGGTGTCCTAATCCATGATATCGTTCCTTCATCGTACTGCCCTCCTGCCGCTCGTCTTCGTTCTGGCCTGCGGTGGAGACGATGCTTCCCAGGCCTCTCAGCCCGCCCAGGCGTCGGGAACGGCGGCCTCCCAGCCCGCGGTGGGGAGCGACCTCACGGCCACGGAACTGGAGCAGGGGCTCGGCCCCGTCCGGGACATGGTCCTGGGCGAGATCGATCCGGCGCTCGCGGAAGAAGGTTCGGCGGCGTTCGTCACTCGTTGCTCCGCCTGTCACAAGATGGAGGACCGCTACGTCGGCCCCGAGCTCGGCACGGTCCTCTCGCGGCGCCGGCCGGAGTTCGTCATGAACATGATTCTCAATGCCACGGAGATGGTCGAACGGCACCCGGCGGTCCGTGAGTTGCTCGCCCAGTTCTATACGCCCATGCCCGTCCAGGTCACCGACCAGGCCGAGGCGCGGGCCATCCTGGAGTACCTCAGGGCATCGCAGATCGAAGTAGAAGCAGCCACCGAGGCCGGCGATCCGACTTCGTGACTTTCCCGCTCAACGCCACAATCAAGGAGGAACCCACAATGACCCGATCGTCCAACCGCGGCCTCTACATCTTCGGCGCCGTCCTGGTGCTCGGATCCACGGGGGTCTATGCCTGCCGTCCCGGCGGCACCGGGGTGGGCACCGGTGACATGGCCAGTGCGGCCGAGGCCGTGTACGTCGCGCCGGGCTCGTACGACGAGTTCTACGCCTTCATGTCCGGAGGGTTCAGCGGCAACCTGACCGTGATGGGCCTCCCTTCCGGACGGCTCCTGAGGCAGGTGCCGGTCTTCAGCCAGTATCCCGAGAACGGATGGGGGTACTCCGAGGAGACCAAGGCCATCCTGGAGACTTCCCACGGCTTCGTGCCCTGGGACGACGCCCACCATCCCGAGCTCTCCATGACCGACGGGGTGCCCGACGGCCGCTGGATCTTCATCAACGGGAACAACACCCCCCGCGTGGCCCGCATCGACCTCAGAAGCTTCGAGACCACCGAGATCATCGAGATCCCGAACTCGGCCGGGAACCACGGCTCGCCCTTCATCACGCCGAACACGGACTACCTGGTGGCCTCGACGCGCTTCAGCGTGCCGATTCCCAACCGGGACATGTCCATCGAGGACTACAAGGGGAACTTCAAGGGGACGTTGTCGTTCATCCGGGCCAATGATCCCGGGAACATGTCCATCGCCTTCCAGATCGTGATGCCCGGGTACGACTACGACCTCGCCCACGCGGGGAAGGGTCCGTCGGACGGGTGGATGTTCTTCACCTCGTACAACTCCGAGGAGGAGCATACGCTTCTCGAGATCAACGCTTCACGGAAGGACAAGGACTTCGTCGCGGCCGTGAACTATCGTCGCGCCGAGGAGTGCATCGCCCAGGGCGCCGGCCAGGAAGTCCGGGCACGCCACGCGCACAACTTCCTGAACGAACACGACATCTACGAGTCGGAGATGCTCCAGACGGTGCGGACCATCGAGCCCTCTCAGTGCTCCGACCTGGTGTACTTCCTCCCGACGCCGAAGTCGCCCCACGGCGTGGACGTGGATCCTTCCGGCGAGTACATCGTCGCCGGGGGCAAGCTCGCGACCGTCATCCCGGTGCACTCCTTCTCGAAGATGATCGCCGCCATCCAGGCGGAGGACTTCGAGACGGTGATCGACGGGATTCCCGTGCTCCGCTACGAGTCCGTGATCGCGGGTGAGGTGTCGAACGCGGGGCTCGGTCCGCTCCACACCGAGTTCGACGGGCGCGGGTTCGCCTACACCACGGCGTTCATCTCCTCCGAGATCGTGAAGTGGGAGATCGGGACGTGGCAGGTGGTGGACCGGATCCCGGTCTACTACTCGGTGGGACACCTCATGATTCCGGGCGGTGATTCGCAGCAGCCCTGGGGCAAGTACCTGGTGGCGCTGAACAAGATCACCAAGGATCGCTACCTCCCCACCGGGCCCGAGTTGGCCCACTCCGCGCAGCTCATCGACATCAGCGGTGACAAGATGCGCCTCCTGCTCGACTTCCCCACCCAGGGCGAGCCCCACTACGCCCAGGGGATCGCGGCGGAAGTGATCATGAACAACCAGGTCCAGTTCTACGACCTGAACGAGAACACCCATCCCTACGTCGCCCGGTCCGAGGCGGAGACGAAGGTGGTGCGGCAGGGGAACGAGGTCCACGTCTACATGACCTCCATCCGCAGCCACTTCACGCCGGACAACATCGAAGGGATCCGGGTGGGTGACGAGGTCTACTTCCACGTCACCAACCTCGAGCAGGATTGGGACGTGCCCCACGGCTTCGCGGCCATGGGAGCGAGGAACGCCGAGCTCCTGATCATGCCCGGGCAGACCCGCACGCTGAAGTGGGTTCCTCAAGAAGCCGGGATCTTCCCCTTCTACTGCACCGACTTCTGCTCCGCCCTCCACCAGGAGATGCAGGGATACGCGCGCGTATCGCCGCGTGGATCCAACGTGCCGCTGCGCTGGGGCACGGGCGGTACCTGGAAGACCCAATAACCTTTCCGAGAGTCACGGGGGCGGGCGGTTCGCCCGCCCCCGATCCTCGTTTTCAGGATAGAATCATGATGTCGAAACGGAGCCGCATTCTGGTGCTGGTGAGCGCCCTGGCACTGGGACTGATGTACGTTCTTCCCGTGTGGAAGATCGACCTCGAGGCTCCCCAATACCCCGAAGGGTTGGGGATGCGGATCCAGGTGAACACCATCGTGGGAGTGAAGAAGCACGACCTGGACAACATCAACAACCTGAACCACTACATCGGGATGAAGCGGATCGTCCCCGAGTCCATCCCCGAGTTGGCGGTGATGCCG
Source organism: Gemmatimonadota bacterium (assembly GCA_029879725.1). Lineage (GTDB taxonomy): Bacteria > Gemmatimonadota > Gemmatimonadetes > Longimicrobiales > Gaopeijiaceae > JAOUPR01. Next base: position 26,680 of record JAOUPR010000016.1, read on the forward strand.
GTGATCGTGGCCGTGCTCATGGCGCTGGGCGTGTTCGTGGCGCTGGTGGGCCGCAGATGGCTCCTCTACACGTGGATGGCTCTGTTCTTGAGCATATCCGCCGTGGGGATGGTGGACTTCTGGAGGTGGGAATACGACTACGGCCACAACCTCGACGACGAGCACGCCATCATCAAGATTCCCGGGATGAGTTATCAACCACCCCTCATCGGCTCGCGTCAGATCCTCAACTTCAAGGCGCATTCCTGGCCCGGTGGCGGGGGATGGGCCGCGATCCTGGCGGGGATGGTGGGTTTCGGGGTGGCGGTTTCGGAGTGGCGGCGCGTCCGGGGCAAGTCGGGTGGTGAGGGCAGCGCACCGACCACGGGTGGCGCGTCCGGTGGGGGTGCCACGGCGGCGGGTCTGGCCGGGGCGGTCCTGCTCGCCGCCACGACGGGGTGCGGAGAACCCGGACCCAGGCCGCTGGTCGCCGGGACGGACCAGTGCGGCCAGTGTCTCATGACCGTGGCGGACGACGGCCACGGGGCCGAGCTGGTCACGACCACAGGGAAGGTCTACACCTTCGATTCGGTGGAGTGCATGGTGGCCTACCGGACCCACGGAGTGGGTGATGAGAAGATCCACTCCGTCTGGGTGACCGACTTCTCCAACCCGGAAGTCCTCGTGGACGCCACGGAGGCATTCTTTCTGGTGAGTCCGACGCTGGCGTCGCCCATGGGGCTGGGGATCACGGCCTTCGCCCTGCGGCAGGACCGGGACGGGGCCGTCCACGCCTTCGGGGGGACGCCGAGGGACTGGGCCGGCGTCCAGGAGCTGGTCATGGCCGAGTGGCCGGAAGGGAGCCCACCCATGGGCCACGGTGGGCACACCGCGTCCATGGCACCGGCTCCGTCGAGTCCCGGAGGGTAAACGAATGGCGACCCTCCCACTCCTCGCCGCGACTCTGCTCCTCCTCTCGACACCTCCCGCCGCCCCGGGGACGGGCACGTCCGGAGATCCGGGGCCCGTGGACGCGTCCCGCCTCCACACGGTGGGCGCCGCGGGGACCTTCACGACCATCACGGAGGCCCTCGCCGCCGCCGCCGCGGGAGACACCGTGCTGGTGGCCGCCGGGGTCTACGCCGAGCCGACGCTGATCGTGTCGGTTCCGCTCACGCTCATCGGAGAGGAGGGCGCCGTCCTGGACGGCGAAGGCGAGCGCGGGATCCTGGAGATCCGCTCCGACTCCGTCACCGTCCAGGGTTTCCTCTTCCGCGACACCGGCATCTCCTTCACCGACGACCGCTCGGCGGTGAAGATCGACCGCGTCCGCTTCTGCCGCGTCGAGGGGAACCGCTTCGAGGATACCTTCTTCGGGATCTACCTGGCCAACGCGGGAGACTGTCTCATCGCGGACAACGACCTCTCGGCCTCCGGCGACCGGGAGACGCGCTCGGGGAACGGGATCCACCTCTGGTATTCGGTGAGGGTCCGCATCGAAGGGAATCGCGTCCGCGGTCACCGGGACGGGATCTACTTCGAATTCGTGGAAGACAGCCGGGTCTCGGGGAACGACAGCCGCGGGAACCTGCGCTACGGGTTGCACTTCATGTTCTCCGACGGGTGCGAATACCGGGACAACACCTTCGCCCGCAACGGCGCCGGGGTGGCCGTGATGTATACGCGGAACGTCGTCATGGTCGGGAACGATTTCGACGACAACCGGGGAGGCGCCGCTTTCGGTCTCCTCCTCAAGGACATCACCGACTCGTCCATTCGGGAGAACCGTTTCCGCCGGAACTCGGTGGCTCTCTATGCCGAGGGCGCCAACCGCCTGGAGGTGGAGTCCAACGAGTTCGTGGAGAACGGATGGGCCGTGAAGATGATGGCCAACTCCGAGGGGAGCCGCTTCCAGGGGAACAACTTCCTCGGGAATTCGTTCGACGTGTCCACCAACAGCCGCCGCGCGTACTCCACCTTCTCGGGGAACTTCTGGGATCGCTACCGGGGATACGACCGGGACGCCGACGGAGTGGGGGACGTTCCCTACCGCCCGGTCCGTCTCTTCTCGCTCGTGGTTTCGCAGAACGAACCCGTACTGGTGCTCCAGCGGAGCCCGCTGGTATTTCTCGTGGACCTGGTGGAGCAGGTGTTCCCGCTCCTGACCCCAGCCAACCTCACCGATCCGGAGCCGCGGCTCCTCCCCCTGCCCAACCCGTGGAGAATCCCGTCATGACCGTGTCCGCCGACCCCGCCACGCTGGAGGTGCGGGGACTCTGCAAGCGATTCGACAGCCGGCAGGTGCTGGACACCGTGGACCTGGACTTCCAACCCGGGTGCATCACCGCGCTGCTGGGGCCCAACGGAGCGGGAAAGACCACGCTGCTCAAGTGCGTGCTGGGGCTGGTGCGCCCCGACGAAGGCACGATCCGCCTCGGTGCCCAGGAGGTGAACGGCCAGGGAGCGTACCGTGAGGAGATCGGTTACATGCCCCAGCTTCCCCGGCTCCCGGGAAACCTGACCGGGTGGGAGATGGCGTCCATGTTGGACGATCTCCGCACCTTCACGGGCACCCCCGACGAGGACCTCATCGACTCCCTGGAAGTGCGCGAGGAGATGGACAAGCCCTTTCGCCTCCTCTCCGGGGGTACGCGCCAGAAGGTGAACGCGGCGTTGGCGTTCCGGTACGGAGCGCCGGTGATGATCCTCGATGAGCCCACCGCGGGGCTGGATCCCCTCGCCGCCATGACGCTGAAGGAGAAGGTGCGGGCGGAGCGGGAGCGGGGGCGCACCATCCTGGTGACGTCCCACAATCTGGGGGAACTGGAGTCGCTGGCCGACCAGGTGGTGTTCCTCCTGGAAGGGAGGGTGCGCTTCGCCGGGACCCTCGACTCGCTCTGGGCCGACACGTCACAGACCACGCTGGAGGGCGCCATAGCCGAGCTCATGCGCCGCAACGGGAGGCGGGAGGCCGGCGCGGAGTCGCGGACCGGTACGGTAGAGGGAACGCCGAGCATGGAGGTGGCGTGATGGGCACGGTCTGGAAGGTGTTCCACTATCAATTCCGCGATCTCATCCGGGGGCGGGCCCTGGCGGGGTACACGCTCTTCTTCGGCGCGGCCACCTGGGGGCTCCTCCACCTGGGCGGGGGCCCGGTGCGGGCGCTCCCCTCCCTTGCCACGCTGGTGATCCTGGTGGTTCCCCTGGTGAGCATCCTGGTGACCACCACCTTCGCGTACGGGAGCGAGGAGTTCACCGAACTCCTCCTCTCCCACCCCGTGGGGCGGGGGCGACTGTTCGCCGGCCTCTACCTGGCGTTGACCGTCCCCCTGGCGGGGGCGTTCCTCCTGGGGCTGGGGATCCCCTTCCTCGCGGGCGGGGGTGCCGCCGGAGGACTCGGCGGGATGGTCGCGCTGGGTGTGGCCGGCGCCCTTCTCACCGCCGTGTTCGCCTCACTCGGCTTCCTCATCGCGGTGTCGGTGCACGACATGGCCCGTGGCGCGGGGCTCGCCCTCCTGGTCTGGCTGGCCCTGGCCGTTCTGTACGACGGCGTCGTGCTGGTGGTGGCCCACCAGGCGGCGGCCTATCCGCTGGAGAGGATCATGCTGGCGCTCATGCTCCTCAACCCGGTGGACGTGGGGCGCGTCCTCTCCCTCATGGCACTGGACGTGTCGGCCATGCTGGGGTACACCGGAGCCGTCTTCCGGGACTTCTTCGGCGGGGCGACGGGCGTCGTGATCGCGCTGGCTTCCCTGGTGGCGTGGGCGGTGGTTCCGGCCTGGCTGGCCCTTCATCGCTTCCGGCACAAGGATTTCTAGGCGACCCCTCCCTCATCCCCCCGGATTGAAGAGGAAGAAGTCGTGGATGGCGCGGGACACCTGCGCGATGGCGGCTTCACGCTCCGTGGTCGGGTTGTCCGAATCCTTCACGAAAACCACGGTGACCACGTGGCCGGCGTCACCGGGGAGGTAGACGATCCCCACGTCGTTGGTGCTGGCGCCGATGGTCCCGGTCTTGTGGGCCACGACCGTCTCCGGGGGGAGGATCCCCTTGATGCGGGCGCCTCCCGTCTCCACCCGGCGCAGCACGTCCAGGAGGATCTCCGTGCTCCGGGCGCTCACGGCCTCACCCTTCCAGATCAAGCGGAGGAGGTGGGCCATTCCTCGTGGCGTGCTCGTGTCCCGGAGGTCGGTGGCGAACGCGGTGGCGGCCGCGTCCCGTGCCTCCGGGGTGAGGTCGGAGGCCAGTGAGCGCCACAGGGCGGGAGAGATCCGGCCGTCGGCGGGCGCGCCTTCGATTCCCACCCAATCCCCGATGAGGAGGGAGGTGGGGCGGTCCACGCGGACGCCCGCCACTCCCAGGGCTTCCATCCGGGCGGTCACCGCCGCCGCGCCCCCCGCCCCCGCCAGCGTGAGGTCCGTGGCGCTGTTGTCGCTGATGAGGAGCATGAGCTCCATGAGGTTGCGCCGGGAGAGGATCACTCCCGGATCGTCGAAGAGGCGGGACAGCGTGCCGCTCCCGGGGTGGAGGTCCATGGAGTCCAATTCCACCATGTCGGAGAGGGAGATCTCGCCCCGGTCCACGCGGGTCAGGAGCTGCACCGCCACCGGGACCTTGAAGGTGCTGGCCATGGGGAAGGGGACGTCGGCGTTGAGGTAGACCTCGCGCCCCGTCTCGAGGTGGATGGCCGCCACCCCCATGGACCCTCCGGAGATGGACTCGAGCCGCTCCATCTCCGCCGCCAGGCGCGCCAGGGCGGGGTCGCCTTCGGGGATGGTCTGGGCAGGGAGCGCGGTGGCGGCGAGTGTGAGGACGGTGGCGGCGCACGCCGCGGTCGGCAGGGTTCGCGGGCCTTTCATGGTACCACTCCTTCGCTCAGTCGTTACGTGGTCGATCCAGGATCCTTCGGAACGCGGTGATGTGTTCGGGCGTGCTCCCGCAGCACCCTCCCACGACGAGGGCTCCGGCCTCCACCAGCCGGTGGATGGTGGCCGCCATGGAGGCGGGAGTCTCGTGGTAGACGACGCCGTCACGGGTCAGCTCGGGGAGACCCGCGTTGGGTTGGGCCAGGAGCGGGAGGCCTGTGGCTTCCCGCATGGCCGCCACCACCGACACGTACTCGTCGCCGGTGAGGGACGTGCCGCAGTTGCACCCCACCAGGTCGGCTCCGGCCTCCGCGGCGGCTCGGGCGGCCTCGGCGGGCGCGAGGCCCATCATGGTGCGGGGGATGCCGGTCTTCACCCGGTCGAAGGCGAAGCTCGCCAGCACCAGGGGCGCGCCGGCGTCCCGGGCGGCACGTACCGCGGCCTCCATCTCGTCGAGTGCGGTGAGCGTCTCGATGAGGATGCCGTCCGCCCCTCCTTCCAGGAGGGCGTCGATCTGCTCCCGGAAGGCGTCGTAGGCCTCGTCGGGGGTGACGTCTCCCAGGGGGGCGAGAATGGAACCCGTGGGGCCCACGTCGCCGAGGACGAAGGCGTCGTCGCCGGCGGCCTCCCTGGCCAGGCGCGCCGCCGCCCGATTGAACTCCGCCGCCCTTCCCTCCATGTCGTGGAGGCGCAGGCGCAGGCGCGTGCCCCCGAAGCTGTTGGTGGTGACGAGGTCGGATCCGGCGTCCAGGTAGCTCCGGTGGAGCGCCAGGACCACGTCCGGACGCTCCACGTTGAGGGCCTCCAGGCACCCGCCGGGCTCCACGCCGGAGCGTTGCAGTTCCGTCCCGGTGGCGCCGTCGGCGAGGATGGGGCTCTCCCCTCCCTCAGCCAGGAAGAGGAGCGTGCCCAGCGAGCCGAGCTTGCGGAGGCCCCGTCCCGAATCACCCATGGGCGGCGAACTCCTCCACGGCCTCGCGGAGCGCCACGAGGTTCCCACGCGGCGTGGCGGGGGGCACCGAGCACGCCGTGGAGAGGATGTACGCTCCCCCCGGAGCGCCCAGCCGCAGCCGCTCCAGGGCGGCCGAGCGCACGCTCTCCGGGGTCCCCTGGAGGAGGGTGTGGACGGGGTCCAGGTTCCCCTTGATGAAGACCCGCTTTCCCAGCGCGTCCAGCGCGTCCGCCAGTTCCACCGTGCCGATGGGGGGTGGGTCCAGCGTGTCGATTCCATCCACTCCGGTGGATTCCATGAGATCGAGGCGGTCGCCGATGGCGCCGCAGGTGTGGACGTACACCGGGAGGTCGGGGCGCACGGCCTTGATTCCGTCCACCACCGTGCGCATGAAGGGCGCCTCGAAGGCCTGGTAGTGATCCCGTGAGATGAACCCGCCGCCCACGAAGGCCGACGAGACCAGCACGGCGTCCACGTCTTCGCGGGCGTACAGACCACCCAGACACGCGGCTCCGGATGCCAGGCGCTCCAGGCTGGCGTGGACCTTCCCCTGGTCCAGGATGAGGGCCATGAGGCCCTCCGTGTACCCGACCAGCTCCATGAACTGGGTGAAAGGGCTGAAGATCTCGGCGTGCACGGATACGTCGGGGCCGGCCAACTCGCGTACCCGGCGCAACGTGTCGCAGTGCCATGGCGGGAAGAAGTCCGGGCCGCCCGCCGGGGCCGGATCGCCGCTGAAGCCCCACGCGTGCGGGTGGCTCACCCCGGAGACGTCGTGGGGCTCCACGTAGAAGAGGGTGTCGGGGTCCACGTCATCGAAGGGGACGTGCAGCGCCTCGCCGTCGGCCGTGTACACGTGCGGATTGTCGTCGGCGGGGGCCACGGTGACGCGGCCGTCGGTCCAGTGGATCACGCGATTCCCGTCCTCGTCTCCGGTGATGGCCCGGACATGATCACGCCAGGACGGGTCGCGTCCGGGGAGGTTCACCAGGATGCCGTCGAATCCGTACCGGCGCTGCAGCTCCACCAGTGCCCGGGAGAACGTCTCGGTGTCGTGCCAGACGTCGATCTCGTCGTGATCCGTGTGGAGGAAGTAATGTCCGAGGGAGAGCTGGCACATCAGGGGAGGGCGATCCGGCTCACCCTTCGCCATGGCCACGGCCATCCTCTCGCGGGACGTCACGACAGGGCGCCCCCACCCGACGGGTCGGGAGTGGAGAAACGGAGGTGGGTGTCTCCTCGGCACACCGTCGCCTCGGGGGTGAACACCTGATTGCCGCACACTTCCGGATACGCGCAGCGGCTCTTCACACCCCGGTGCGGGCAGCGGTGGCGCGTGCTGGCGTCGGCCATTCCCACCACGTCCGCCAGTGTGGCGGAGAGGCGCAGAAAGGCGGAGTGCAGGGCGTCCCGGCGGTCGTCTTTGTTCGTCATGGGGAGGAGAGTATCGCCATGTGGGGCGGGACTCAATGGTCCGACGTTTCCGGGGGCGGAAGATGAGTCCCCTTTTCCGGAAGGGCCGGGGTCCACATGTTGCACGTCATACTCCCCCCATCGCAGGATCCTCCCCGTGGACGCTCCCTCCCGCATCCGGCAACTCGTCGACGAGTTGAAACGCCGGCGCGTCCTGCGCACGGGCGGCGTGTACCTCGCCGGAGCGTTCGTCGTCCTCCAGGTCGCCGACCTCGTGCTCCAGGCTGAGTTCTTCCCGGCCTGGTCGTACGACGCCGCGGTGCTCTTGACCGGGCTGGGACTTCCCGTGGCGCTGGTGCTCGCCTGGGCGTTCGACATCACTCCGAGCGGAATTCGCCGCGCGGACGCCGAGGACGGAGCGGCGGACGTGAGCACCGCGGAGGGCCGCGCGTTCCGACGTACCGTTCGCCTGGCCCTCGCCATGGTGGTCGTCGCCGCGGCGGGAGGGACCGGGTTCATCCTCTGGGACGACGTCACCCGGGCAGGGCGACCGGACCGGGGGCGGACCGCGGCCGTCGCCGACGCATCGGGAGACCCCCTCCGCATCGCCGTCCTCTACCTCGAAGACGAGAGCCGCGACCGTTCCCTGGACTACCTGGCCCGGGGTCTGTCCGAGGGGTTGATGGCCGCGCTGGGCGAGGTGGACACCCTTCAGGTGGTCTCCCGGAATGCCGTGCGGGCGGCCCGGGACGGTCGCGTGACCGTGGACGAGCTGGTGGACCAGCTCGGGGTGGGGACGTACGTGGAAGGGTCGCTGACCCGGGCCAGCGAGGGGATCCGCGTCTCGGCGAATCTCGTGGACGCCTCGACGCGCTACACCCTCTCGACCCACGTGGTGGAGATGCCCGCCGGTGACGTGTTCGAGATCCAGGACTCGTTGGTCACCGAGCTGTCCGAGGCGCTCAGGCGGAGGCTGGGAGTGGAGATCAACGTCCGGTCGCTCGCCGCGCAGGGCGAGAACGTGGAGAGCTGGGTCCTGGTGCAGCGCGCCGGACGACTCCTCGATGAGGCGCCCTCGCTGTGGGAGCGTCAGCCGGACCAGGTGCTCTCGGCGCTCCAGCGCGCCGACTCCCTCCTTGCCGACGCGGAGGCACTCCAGCCGGGGTGGGCCGACCCGATCCTGCAACGGGGATGGTTGGAGTGGCGTCGGTCCCGGTACGCGGCGGAGCTGCCCGGGCAGGGTGTGGAGGCTCCCCTCCGCGCGGCGGAATCCCACGCGAGACGGGCTCTGGGCGAGGGGGGAGGGGCCGCCGCCCGCGAATTGAGGGGGGTGGTCCGCTTCGACCTCGCCGGCGCCGTGGAGGATCCGGCCGAACGCGCTCGCCTCCTCGCACTCGCGCGGAGCGACCTGGAGGAGGCGGTGCGGGAGAATCCCGCCCTGGCCCGGGCCTGGTGGAACCTGAGTGAGGTGCTGCGGATGGAGGGGAACGTCGCCGATGCGCAACGCTTCGCCGGGCGGGCCCTGGAAGAGGACGCCTTCATGGAAGACGCTCCCCTGGTGTACCGGCAACTCTTCCAGACGGCGTTCGAAGCCGAGGACCGGGAAGGCGCGTCATTGTGGTGCCGGGAGGGGCGTCGGCGCTTCCCCTCGGAGGCCGACCCCGTGCTCTGTGGACTTCTCATCGTGGCCACCATGGCGCCCGCGGGGCCGGAGAGCCCCGCCGCCGCGCTGGCCATCTCCGACACCCTGGTGCGGGTGGTGCCGTCCGCGGACAGTTCGGCGTGGCGGATGTATGCGGACATGCAGGTCGCGAAGGCGTTCGCGCGGCGCGGGATGGCCGACAGTGCCGACGTGTACATCGCACGGGCCCACGGAGGCGAGTACCAGAGCTGGCTCGGCTACGACGAGGCCCACACACGGATCCTTCTCGGCCAACCGGACTCCGCCCTCACCCTGTTGCGGGGATACCTGGAGGATCGCCCGGAGCGCCGGGAGTACTGGCCCACCGACTGGTGGTTGAGGGACCTCTGGGACGACCCGCGCTTCGTGGGGATGACGTCCTCCTCCGACGGAGGCGGGTGAGGCCGAGGCTCCGACCCGGAGCGCCGGCGCCCACCCGCGGGTCCGTCAGCGGGACTTGATCACGATGTCGGGGTCGACGGTGTAGATCGTGTCGTTGTGGGTCAGCGCGATCACGTAGTCCCAGCGATCGTTCGGTGTCGCGTTGACCTTCACCTGGAAGGGAGAGGTGGTCTTGTCCTTCCCCCTGCTGTCCTGGAGCCGGTCGAGGGGTGGGTCCGCTCGGTCACTCGACCCGGGAGGCCCCTCGCTGACGAACTGGATGGCGAACGCGTGGTCGCACGTCCAGGTCACGGAGTCGCCTTGACCGACCTGGATGCTGTTCGCCGGGGTCGGTGGGTTGCTTCCATCGACCACCACCGAGATGGCGTGGGTGGAAGCGTCGAACACGATCTTGAGGGCTGTGTTGGCCATGGGGGGGACCCTCCGGGGCAGGGGGGGGAAGGGTGCGGCGGGAGTGAGGGGGTATGGTGTGCGCCCCCCCCGCCGGCGGTCAAGGAATTTCTTCTCCTCCCGGGAACGGGATGGCCGAGGCGAACGCGTCGGTGTATCCCGGATCCGTGGCCAGCTCCACGTGCCTGATCCCGCTGGCCGTGCGCCCCGCGAGGGTCCACGCTTCCTCGTCGCAGAGGGCCATGCGCGCGCCGGCGGCGGCCGCGTCGCCCACCATGCGGATCCGTTCCGGGTCGATGGGGGGAAGGAGTCCCACACGCAGCGCCGTGCTCTTCCGGAGGTGCGTGCCGAAGGCGCCGGCCACGTGGACGGCGCGGAGGTCCGCGGCGCCCAGTCCGGCCCGGGCGAGGAGGAGGTGCATCGCCGCCATGATCGATCCCTTCACCAGCTGGAGTTGACGGACGTCCAGGGCATGGAGCGCCACCGTGTCGGTGATGAGGAAGCGGTGGTTTCCCCGCTCGCCGGCTTCCATGCGCGAAGCGTGAGCCCGCGCGAGCCCCACGGGAGCCTCTCCGGGAGGGCGCATCCGCCCTCCCGGCTCCACCACCCCCAGCTCCAGGAGCGTGGCGGTGGCGTCCACCAGCCCCGTTCCGCAGATCCCCTCCGGGTCGACTCCGCCTACCGTGTGCACCAAAAGCCCGCCGTCCAGGGCCAGGGATACCCGGTCCACGGCGCCGCGGGTCGCGCGCATTCCCTGGGTGATTTCGGCTCCCTCGAAGGCGGGACCGGCCGCGGCCGACGCGGCTTCCATTCCGTCCGGGGTGGCGAGTACGATCTCGGTGTTGGTACCCAGATCCACCAGAAGCTCGGGTCGGCGGGCCCGGTGCATCCGGGTCGCGAGTACCGCCGCCACGGTGTCCCCGCCGATGTGGCTGGCCACCTGCGGGAAGACCCGCGCCCGGGCGTCGGGGTGGAGTGTGAGTCCGACGTCGGCCGCCGGCACCTCCGCGGGTTCGGTGAACGATCCGTGATAGGGTGCCTCACCCAGGGAGCGGATGGACTCCCCCACGAAGGAGTGGGTCATGGCTCCGTTCCCGCACGCGGTGACGGCGACCACGTCTCGGGTGGGGACGCCCGACTCTCCCAAGAGCCCGTCCACCAACTCCGCCACCGTGTCGCGCAACGCGCGGGTCAGGCGTGCGTCCCCGTCGTCGTGGTCCATGGCGAAGCGGATGCGGGAGATCACGTCGCCGCCGTGCGCCACCTGCCGATTCAAAGCCGATGCGTGGGCGAGCACCCGGGTGGTGGCGCGGTCCACCAGGGCGGCGGCCACGGTGGTGGACCCGAGGTCCACGGCGATCCCCACGCCGGCGGACGCGGCTCGAGACCCTCTCCGGAGGACCGCCGGCCCGAAGGACTTGGAGGCGGCCGCCCGGGAGGCCGCCGGGATTTCCACCACGGCCGCTCCCTCCACCACCGCCCGACAGGAGAGACGCCAACCGTCGGCACGCAGCGTTCCGGAGAGCCGCTCCACATCGGCGGGGGTCTCCGGGGGCGCACCTTCCAGGAAGCGGATCCGGCACTTCGTGCAACGACCGCGCGTGCCGCACGGGTGCTCCAGGGGGAGGTCGCAGTGGGCGGCGGCTTCGGACACGAGCATCGGCCCCGCAGCGGCGAACGTCCTCCCGTCCGGGAGGAAGGTGACCCTCATGTTCAGCGCGCCCGCGGGCCCCGGCGAGCTTCCATGAGGGACAAGGCCAGGTCGACGGCGGAGGCGGCGTCCCGACCGTACCCGTCGGCGCCGATCTCGGCCGCCCACGCCTCGGAGACGGGAGCGCCGCCCACCATCACGGAGAATCGGTCCGTCCATCCGCGTCCGCTCCACTCGGCGATGTTCTTCTCCATTCGGGGCATCGTGGTGGTGAGGAGCGCGGACATCCCCACCAGATGGGGCTCGTGCTCCTCGATGGCGGCGTCGAACTTCTGCAGGCTCACGTTCACCCCCAGGTCCACGACCTCGAACCCGGCTCCACGCAGCATCATGGACACCAGGTTCTTCCCGATGTCGTGGATGTCGCCCTGGACGGTGCCGAGCACGCAGCGTCCCACGGGCTCCAACCCGTACTCGGCCAGGACGGGCTCCAGGACGTCCAGTGCGGCCTGCATGGCCCGGGCGGAGAGGAGCACTTCGGGCACGAAGATCTCGTTGTCGCGGAAGCGCCTGCCCACGTCGGCCATTCCGGCGACCAGTCCCTCGTCGATGATGCGTTCCGGCTCCACTCCCGTTGCCAGGGCCTTGCGTGTCAACTCGGCGGCACGGTCCCGCGTGTCCGGTGTGTGCTCCATGATCACGGCGGCGAGATCCTTCAAAGGCTGATCCATCCACGCCTCCTGTGCGGGTGCGCTGTGGGGTGGGAGACGGCGGACGTTCCACCGCGCCGCCGCGGACACAGTCCTGCGGGCCCGGGCGCTCCGCAAGCCCGGCGGGCTCGGGGCGGGCGCGCCCCGACTTGCAGGTCCGTACCGCCGTCCGTAGGCTGCGCCCGCACGCACCACCGCTCGATCCTGCATCCACGGGGCCGGAATGACTTCCATCGACTGGACAATCATCGCGCTCTACTTCGTCATCGCCGCCGGTATCGGGCTGGCGCTCTCCCGCCGCGCGGGATCCTCGTTGAGCGAGTACTTCGTGGGCGGGCGCTCGCTCCCATGGTGGCTCGCCGGGACGTCCATGGTGGCCACCACCTTCGCGGCCGACACGCCGCTGGCCGTGACGGAGATGGTGGCGCAGCACGGCGTGGCGGGGAACTGGCTCTGGTGGAACATGGTCATGAGCGGGATGCTCACCGTGTTCTTCTACGCCCGGTTGTGGCGGCGGGCGGGGGTCCTCACCGACGTGGAGTTCACGGAGCTTCGCTACGGCGGGAGGCCCGCGGCCATTCTCCGCGGATTCCGGGCGGCATACATGGCCGTGCCCATCAACCTCATCATCATGGGGTGGGTGAACCTGGCCATGATGAAGATCGTGGGGACCGCGCTGGGGATCCCCGAGGTGACGGCGCTGATGGTGTGCTTCGTGCTGGCGGCCGCGTACTCCACCCTGGCCGGAATCTGGGGGGTGGTGGTCACCGATCTCTTCCAGTTCGTGCTGGCGGTGGCGGGTGCCGTGATCCTGGCCGTCTTCGCGGTGGCGGCGGTGGGGGGGATCTCGGGGATGAAGGAAGGCCTCGACACCGTGTACGGGTCCGCGGACGCCGCGTTGTCGCTGTTCCCCGCACGGGGCGCGGCCTGGATGCCCGCCATCACGCTGGCCGTGTACCTGGGCGTGAACTGGTGGGCGTCGTGGTATCCCGGCGCCGAGCCCGGCGGTGGGGGGTACGTGGCGCAACGGATCTTCTCCGCGCGCTCCGAGCGTGACGGTGTGCTCGCCACGCTCTGGTTCAACATCGCCCACTACGCCGTGCGCCCCTGGCCGTGGATCCTGGTGGCCCTCGCCTCGACGATCCTCTATCCGGGACTCGAGGACCCCAAGGACGGATACATCATGGCGGTCATGGACCTCATTCCGCCGGGGGTGACCGGGCTGGTCCTGGCGGGCTTCGCCGCGGCCTACATGTCCACCATCTCCACCCAGCTCAACTGGGGAGCCAGTTACCTGGTGAACGATCTGTACGGGCGCTTCCTCCGCCCCGACCTCGATGACCGGGCGATGGTGCGGGTGTCCCGCCTGGCCACCTTGTTCATGATGCTGGCTTCCCTGGTGGTCACCTACTTCATGACCAGCATCGAGGGGGCCTGGAGGTTCCTCCTGGCCATCGGGGCGGGGACGGGGCTCGTGCTCATCCTCCGCTGGTACTGGTGGCGCATCAATGCATGGTCGGAGATCAGCGCCATGATCGCGTCGCTCGTGGTGAGCGTCGTTCTCTGGTTCTGGGCCGGACTCGATCCCTCGGACCCCACGCAGTGGGCATACATCATGCTGGCCACGGTCGCCTCGTCCACCTTCGTGTGGGTGGCGGTCACCTACGCCACCGAGCCCGAGCGCGAGGAGGTGCTGGAGGCGTTCTACCGGCGGGTACGCCCGGGCGGACGTGGATGGCGGTCCGTGTCGCAGAGGATGGGACTGGGGTCCGAGGTCATGGAAGGGGGCGCCCTGAACTGGACCAACTGGCTGGCCGGCGTCGTGAGCGTGTACGCCACGCTGTTCGGCGTGGGGAAGATCCTCTTCGGCGAGGTGGCGCTGGGGCTGGGTCTCCTCGCCGTGGCCGCGCTCTGCTTCGCGTGGATCGCGCGGAGTCTGGGAAAGGGCGAGGAATCCGCTAGAACGCCAGTGCCTTCGTCACCTTGAGCGAGAGGAGGGACTCGCGCGGGAGGCCCGGCCGGTCCCGCCGGGTGTAGACCACGAAGAGGTCGGAGAGCGGGGAGTGGATGTAGTTCAGGCGCAGGTTGTAGATCCGCTCGTCGGTGATCCTGTTCTGCTGACGGAACACGCTGGCGAAGAGGCGGGTGGAGGCCGCGGCGGTGATGCGCATGCTCGAGACGGAGGCGCTGAAGCGTTCGCTTCCGGGGATGTCGAGCCAGTTCCGTTCTTCGGACACTTCGATGGCCGCATGGTATCCCAGGCGGAACTCGCCGCTCAGCGACGCCGAGGTGCGGTCCCCGTTGAAGAACCCACCCCGGGACACCCGCGCGTTTCCCGACAGCGGGCGGCCCGCCGACGTGCCCACGCTCAACGCCGCTTCGCCGAAGCGGTAGATCCCTTCGGGGATGGTGGCCTGCCCGCTCACCGTGAACGGCTCGGTGACGCGCTCGAAGCTGTGCGCGGCCTCCAGGCCGAAGCGCCCGCCGTCGCGGTAGCTGGTGCTGAGCGCGCCCGTCCAGATGCGGGTGAGCAACCGTCCTTCCAGGTCCGTCACCCGATCCCATTCGAGGTACGGGTTGACCTCGTTGAGCCATGGGATTCCCGCGGGTCTGTGGTGCACGCCCACGGTGGCGTAGTGGGACGCGACGCCGGCCCGACGCACGAATCCCACCGCGGGGTCGAACTCCTCGCCCACGCGTTTCGTGGCCACGGAGACGTTCCAGAAGGGGTCACGCCAGCCCACCCACACCCGGCCCGCCCAGTCGGATCCCGTTCCGGAATCGTCCACGCTGGCCAGGTACGTGTTCACCCGCAGATACCGGGTCGGTTGGAGGTTGGCCTCCACCCCCACCGCACGGTTGAAGGAACCCGACCCGTCGGTCGACTGGCGGTTCACTCCGATGACGCCGAAGTCGCCCACGCCCTCCACGGTTCGCTTCGCCCGGACCACTCCGAAGTTCTCCCGGGGTAGCCCCTGCGCCGAGTCCGTCTGCATGGTCAGCGCTCCGATCTCCACGCCTCCCGCGCGCCCGGTGAGGCGGCCGCCGCCCACGATGGGGATCTCGTGGCCCCCGCCGTCGAGTCCGATGCGCCTGGAGTGGAAGAGGGTGAAGTCGCGCAACGAACTCCCGGAGCGGTAGTTGCGCTCCGTGATGTCGCCGAACGAGAACACGCCCGAGTTCTCCGTGAAGAAGTCCCTCCGCTCGGGGAAGAAGAGGCTGAAGCGGGTGAGGTTCACGCGCTCCTGGTCGACCTCAACCTGAGAGAAATCGGTGCGGTAGGTCAGGTCCAGCGTGAGGCGTGACGTGACGCCGTACTTCACGTCGAGCCCCGCGTCCTTGGTCCAGCTCCACTCCCGGGCGGCGGTCCCCCCCGGACCCGTCGGCGGGGAGGAAACGTCCACCGGGGTCCCCGACGCCACCGCGAAGGGCTTCACCACCAGGTTCCGTCCCGCGCGCAGCCCCTCCAGCCCCCGCAACGTCCCCGCCTTGGACATCCGGTGGATGCGGTCGCGTTGGTCCAGCGGCGCCCAGTACGATTCCTCGTTCCTCCGCCGGATCCGCCGCATCATCTGCATCCCCCAGTCCTGGGGAGAGCGATGGGGATCGAAGCGCAGGGTGGTGAAGGGGATGGCCCACTCCACCGTCCACCCCCGGTCGTGGATCCGCGTACGGACCTCGAACACCCCTTCCCAGGCGGCGTTCTCCTCGCGGGAGTCGTCGAAGTCCTGCGCCTCCTTCACCGCCCCCTTGGGGTTCACCAGGAACATGAAGGCGTTCCGGCGGTCCAGGAAGGTGTCGAAGGTGATGCCGAAGATGTCCGAGTTCCCGCTCTGGAAGTCCTGCTCAAGACTGGGGATCACCAGCCGGTGGGGTTCCGGATCCCAGAGCTCCACGCCCACGTAGATGTATCGGTCGTCGTAGAGGATGCGTGCTTCGGTGGACTCCGTGGCGGGCATCCCCCGGTCGGGGCGGGACTGGATGAATCCTCCCAGCACCTCGGCCCGGCCCCAGGCCGCTTCGTCGAGGACCCCGTCCAGGACGATGGGCGTGGTGGCGCGCGTGGCGCGGGCCTCGGGGCGGGGGGCCGCCTCCACATCGATGGCCCGGGCTCCGTCCTGGGCCCGCAGGGGGGCAGCCAACACCAGGGCGGCGGCGAAGGTGAGGAGCGATCGGATCACGGGCCTTTCGGGAACGGGGCGACGAGGAGGAGAGCGCACCGTATCGGGGGCGCCGGAAGTGGGCAAGGGGACGGTGCCTATCTTTCCGAACCTTCGCCGCCCCCCTCCTCCATCTCCACGTACGCCGCGCCGAAACGCAGGAGCACCGTGCTCACGGGGCCCGCCGCCGGGATGGTCACGACGTAGAACCGGTCGTATTCCATCTCGGAGATGGGATCGCCCGGAGCGCCTCCCAGCGCCCCCACCAGGTCGGGTGTCGTGTTGGAATGCCCCAGCACCAGGTGTCGCCCGGGCGTGGCGCGGAGTCGCTCGGCGAAGCCCGGGAGGTCGCGCGGGTCGTAGACCTCCACGTCCAGCCCCGACGCCGCCGTGAAGGGCGCGCCGGTGCCACGGGTCCGCTTCAGATCCGTGGAGTGGACGTGGGTGATCCCCGCGTCGGAAAGCAGGGTCGCCAGGAGGGCCGCGCGTGCTTCTCCCTCCGGCGACAGCGGCGGATCGTTGGTGCCGTCCTCCGCGCGCTCCGCGTGGCGCACCAGGTAGACCACCACCGGGGCGTCGGTGGACGATGCGGCCCCGTCGGCCAGGGCGTTGCAGCCTCCGGCGGTCAGGGCGACGACGGCCGCGGAGAGGAGTCGGAGGTTCTTCATGGGGCTTCCAGGTCGGGGTGGATCGCGGAGTGTACGTCCCGGCGTGTTCCCGCAATATGGACGGGGGACCCGGCCCGGGGTAGCCGAGCGAGGGCGAGGAGCGCATCATCACGCTCCGAACCATCGGCTTTTCCCGACTCATCCGGAGGACGATCGTGATCCCCGTCATTCTCGCCGTGCTGGCCGCGTCCGTCGTTTCCGCGGACACCGTGGACGTCCTGATTCGTGGGGGAACGGTGTACGACGGCTCCGGCGCCGCGGCCGTGGTGGCGGACGTGGGCGTGCGTGGAGACCGCATCGTCTTCATGGGTGACGCCGCCGCCGAGGGCGTGGCCGGCCGTCGGGTCATCGAAGCGGAAGGTCTGGCCGTGGTGCCGGGGTTCATCGACCCCCACGCCCATGCCCAGGGGGACCTGGCGTCGGACGAGCGCGGGCGGCGCGAGAACCTCAACTACCTCATGCAGGGCGTGACCACCGTGGTGGTGGGGAACGACGGCCATGGCACCTGGGACGTCGCCGGTGCCCGGGCCGACTTCGCCGATCCCGGAATCGGGACCAACGCCGCCCTCCTGGTGGGCTTCGGATCGGTGCGCGGAGAGGTGATGGGGATGAGCGACGCACAGGCCGCGCCGGAGCAGATCGAGGCCATGAGCGCGCTGGTGGATCGGGCCATGCGAGACGGCGCGGTGGGACTGGCCACGGGGTTGTTCTACGCGCCGCAGAGCTACTCCACCACCGACGAGGTCGTGGCGTTGGCCCGGGTGGCCGCTCGCCACGGGGGTGTCTACGACTCCCATCTGCGCGACGAGAGCTCCTACACCATCGGGCTGGTGGCGGCCGTGGAGGAGGCCATCGGGATCGGAGAGGCCGCCGGGATTCCGGTGAACATCTCCCACCTCAAGGCGCTGGGCGTGGACGTGTGGGGAGCCAGCGACTCCGTGGTGGCCGTGATCCGGGCCGCGCGGCGTGCCGGGATGCGCGTCACCGCCGACCAGTATCCCTACGAGGCCAGCGGGTCGTCGGTGGGAGCTTCGCTCCTCCCGCGCTGGGCCGAGGCGGGGGGGCACGACTCCCTGGTGGCGCGCATGGACGACCCGGCGATCCGCTCCCGTCTCATCACCGAAATGCGGGACAACCTGCGCCGCCGGGGTGGAGCGGCGTCCCTTCTCATCACCGGCGGTCGCGACGAGACCATCCGGGGGAAGACGCTCCAGGACGTGGCCGGAGAGCGCGGCCTCGACCCCGTCGACGCGGCGCTGGAGATCATCCGCGCCGGAGGGGCCGGGGTGGCGTCCTTCAACATGAACGAAGACGACATCCGCACCTTCATGCGCGCCGAGTTCGTCATGACCGGGTCCGACGGGTCGGACGGGCATCCACGCAAGTACGGCACCTTTCCCCGGAAGATCCGACACTACGTCCTGGAGGAGGGGGTGCTCGGAATGGAGCGGATGATCCAGTCTGCCACCTCCCAGCCGGCGGAGGTGTTCGGGCTGTCCGGACGCGGGAACATCGCCGAAGGATACTTCGCCGACATCGCCGTCTTCGATCCGGCGACCATCCGCGACGAAGCCACCTTCATGGAGCCGCGGCGACTCGCCACGGGGATGCGTTACGTGATGGTCAACGGGGTCCTGGCCGTGGACGACGGGGTGCCGACGCACACGCTGACGGGGCGCACGCTCACCCGGGGTGACGCTCGGCCGATCTCATAGGGAGGATCCCGCGCCGCTTGCCGGGGCGATCCCTCCGGCGCCGCCTTCCGGGGCGTCGTCCTCCACGACCGCCCACGCGGTTGGATGCGGCCGTGTGCTCCGCGCAGCCTTCTTCCCCGCTTCTGCCGTCCCGGCCACGTACGTAGTCCTCGTCGACCACCTACGTGGTGCCCCGTAATCATCCCGATCGGGTCCGGGCGCAGGTTTCGGGTGCGCGGCGATGTTCGCCCGCGCGTGGGGTGCGGGGGTGGGTCCGGTGGACGAGACGACCGACCCGATCCTCCCGGGACTCTCCGGGCCCTCATCCCACGAAATCCTTGACTCCTCCGTGGTCGCGGACAGATGGTGCCACGAACGAACGGTGCCCCGGCATCGAAAGGATCTTCCATGAACGCTCCCATCCAGGGTTCTTCCCTCCCTCCCGAAATGCCGCTCGTGGGGCGGCGCGACGTCCTGGAAGAGGTGGGCACGTTGTTCGGCGAGCGGGCCGATACGCCTCCCCTGGCCTTCTTCACGGGAGAGGGAGGCGTGGGCAAGTCCAGGCTGGCGGCCACCGTTTCCCGCGAAGCCCGGCGGAGGGGGTGGGAGGTGGCCTACGGCCGCGCCTACCCCGTGGAGACCGGAATCCCGTATGCGCTCGTCTCCGATGCCTTCGTTCCCCTCCTCCGGGAGATCGGCGAGTCCGCGCTGGCGGTGCTCACCCGCGGTCTCGACGCGGGATTGCATCAGCTCTTTCCCGCACTCTCCAACGGAGCGGCTCTCCCCGAGGAGCAGGGAGATCCCCGCGAGCTCCGTTCGCGGCTGTTCTGGAACTTCACCAAGCTTCTGGAGGGTCTCGGGGAACGGGCCCCCCTCCTGGTCGTTCTCGAGGACATCCAGTGGGCGAACGATTCATCTCTGTCCCTGCTCCACTTCGTGGCGCGGAATCTGAACTCGGCGAGGGTGCGCGTCCTCTGCACCTACAACACCGACCATCGTTCCGACAATCTGAGCTTGATGCAGACCGAGCGGTCCCTGCGCAGTCTGGGGCAACTCAGGATCTGGGCGTTGAAGCCGCTCACCCTGGCCGAGACGCATCAACTGGTGAGCGGATTGTTCAGGATGGAGGGCCCTCCCGTGCAGCAGTTCGGAGAGAACCTGTTCGGGTGGACCCGCGGCAATCCCTACTTCATCGAACAGACCCTGGTGGCCCTGGTCGAGACGGGGCGTCTGTATCAGAGAGGTGGAACGTGGCTGGGGTGGGACGCGGGTGATCTGGACCTTCCCTCGACCGTGAGCGACGCGATTCTGACGCGCTTTCGCGGGGTGGGCGAGGTGGCGCTCTCCCTGGCGGAGTGGATGGCCGTGGTGGGGAGTCCCGTGGGGCTCCCCGTGGTGTCCCGGCTCCTCGACTGCGACGAGGGTGAGATCCTCGGGGCGGTGGAGGAGTTGGTGCGGCGGAATCTCGTGGAGGAGCGGGAGCGCGACCGGGAGGTCGTGCTGGATCTGACCCACCCCCTCACCCGCGAGACGGTCTACCGGAGGCTGGGTCTCACGCGCAGACGCTTCATGCACCGTCAGGTGGCCGAAGCCATGGAGGTGGAGTACGGGCCCGCTGCGGAAGGACGCGTCGGGGACCTCGCCTATCACTTCGTTCATGCAGGCACACCTTCCGACGCCGGCCGGGCCGCCCGCTACCTCGTCGCGGCCGGGCGCGAAGCGCTCGCCCGGCGCGCGGATCAGGAGGCCGCCGCGTATCTGGAGTCCGCGTTGGATCTCCTGGATCGCTCGCCCGGCACGCTCCCCGTCGAACTCGCGGAGGGGGTCGCGGCGGTTCGTCAGGACGCAGCGCGGGCCCTGGTCCGATGTGGGCACTACGACCGGGCGCGGGGACTCTGGGATCGCCTGCTCGCCACGGCGCACGACGAGGGAGACCGGCTGGGGGAGGCATCGGCGCAGCGCCATCTGGGGCTCCTCTCCCTCTGGTCCGGGAACGTGGACCAGGCACTCCTGCACTACGACGCGTCCCTCGAATGTCTTCCCGCCGGCAATCCGGTCCTGGAGATCCGGCTCCACCTGGCCGCGGCCGTGGCGCTCCAGGCGCTCGGGCGGTCGGATGACGGCAGGACTCGGGTGGTCGACGCGCTCGAGCGCGCGCGGCGGCTGGGTGATCCAGGACTCCTGGCGAGGGTGCAGCGTGCTCTGGCCCTGGTATCCACATGGACCGGCGACGCCGAAGAGGCCCACGAAGCGTGTGTGGCCGCGGTGGCGTTGGCGGAGGAGGCCGGTGACGAAGAGGTGCGGGCCTGGAGTCTGTGGGCGTTGGCGTCCCTGGAGGGACTCCGCGGGGGGCCCAAGGCCCTCGCCCCACACCTGGAACGGCTCCGCTCCGCGGCCGAGGCTCTCCAGTCTCCCGTCTATCGCGTGTGGGTCGAGGAGTTGGAGTTGGAATACACCTACTTCACGGGTGACTGGCATCAGGGGATCGCCCGGGGGGAGCGGGCCATCACGCTGGCCGACACCCTGGGGCAGCGGGCCACGCTGGTGCGCCTCCTCGTCTGGACGGCCACCATCTACCTGGGACGCGGCGATCTGGAGCGCGGGAGGGAGCTCGTAGAGCGGGCCTGGTCCGTGGCCGGGCTGGAGGAGGGTAGATCGTCCCGCCGTCAGGACCTCCATTCGGTGATCCCCGCGCACATCGGACGGGCCGCCTTGTACATGGCGGAGGGCCGCTACGAAGCCGCGATCGAAGTCGGGCGGGAGGGGTTGGCGCTGGCGAGGGCGAGCAACTACGTCATCTGGGTCCTACACCGACTCCTCCCCATCCTGGGAGAGGCGTACATCCGCCTGCGCGACATGGAGTCCGCGCGGCGCGTTCGCGACGAGCTCCGTGCGGACGGAGAGCGGATGGGGCATCGCCTGGCGCTGGCGTGGGCCGATGCCGCCGACGCCCTCATCACGTGGCAGTCGGGGAAAGCGCGCCGCGGTGCGGACATGCTTCGCTCCGCAGCGGAGGCCATGGAAGAGCGCGGTGTGGTTCCGGAAGCCGCCCGGCTTCGTCGCCAACTCGCGGGACGCCTGTCGGATCTCGGCGAGCGCGAGGCCGCGTTGGAGGAACTCAGACGCGTCCATGACGTCTTCGCCGCCATGGGGGCGCAGCCCGAGCTGAAGAAGGCCCGTCTCCAGTTCAAGGAGATGGACTCCCGGCCGCCCCTGCTGGCGGTGGCGGAAGGGTACGATCGACTCAGTGCCCGGGAGAGCGAGGTCGCGCGACTCCTGGCCGAGCGGATGTCGAACAAGGCCATCGGCAAGAAATTGGGTATCACCGATCGGACCGTGGGCACCATGATCACCAACATCAACCGGAAGCTCGGGACCCGGAACCGCACCGAGATCGGTGACCGGGTACGCGAAGGAAAGATCTGACCACGGAGCCGTCCGCCCGTGTCGAAGCGAGCCCGCGCGCGCTATTCTGATGGGGATATCCGACCCCCAACGGTGATATGTCGATGCGTACGTTGCTCATGCTCTCCGCAACCGCGGTCCTCCTCCCGGCCGCCCTTCCGGCACAGACCCTCTCGCCGGATCACACGGCCGCGCTGACCTGGCGCCTCCTGGGCCCCTCCATGCCGGCGGGGCGGGCCTGGACGGTCACGGGTGTGGAGTCGGACCCGAAGACGCTCTACGTGACCACTGCGGGCGGCGGTTTGTGGAAGACCACCAACCACGGTACCACGTTCCGCAACGTCTTCGCCCACGAGGGCTCCGCTTCCACGGGTGCCGTGGCGGTGGCTCCGTCGGATCCGGCCGTGGTCTGGGTAGGCACGGGGGAACCTGCCAACACCCGCGCCAACTCCTGGGGCGACGGTGTCTACAAGTCGACGGACGGCGGGGATACCTGGACGAACATGGGGCTCCACGACTCCTACCTGATCTCGCGGATCGTCATCCATCCCGACGATCCCGACCGGGTGTGGGTGGCGGCGATGGGACATCTCTGGGGTGCCAACGCCGAGCGGGGCGTCTTCCGCACCACCGACGGGGGTGAGACCTGGGACCACGTCCTGGCCGTGAACGACACCACCGGGGCCATGGATCTGGAGATGGACCCCAACGATCCCGAAGTCCTGTACGCCTCCACGTGGCAGCGCTTCCGCTACGGCGGGGGGGACATGGACGAGGCGGGTCCGGGGAGCGGAATCTGGAAGAGCACCGACGGGGGCGGCACGTGGAAGCGACTTTCCCAGGGGCTCCCCACGGAGGACATGGGAAAGATCCACCTGGCCGTGGCGCGGGGTGATTCGCGCATCGTCTATGCCGGAATCCTGACCCTGGAGCCCCGGGAGAGGGAGGGGTCTCAGACGGGTGTATACCGCTCCGACGACGCCGGGGCCTCGTGGCGGAAGGTGAGCGATCCCTCCACCGGATACTACTACCAGAACATCTTCGTCGACCCCTCGGACGACGAGCGCGTGTACATGCCGGTGTTCGAGTTGAACCGCTCCGACGACGGGGGCCGGACCTGGGAGGAGGTGAACATTCGCCACGTCCACAACGACCTCCATGGGATGTGGATCGATCCGTCCGACCCGGATCACCTGGTGATCGTGGGGGACGGAGGCGTGAACATCTCCTTCGACGCGGGCGCCACCTGGAACGCTTCCGCGCTCCCCATCGGTCAGTTCTACGAGGTCAGCGTGGACAACCAGGATCCCTGGCACGTCATCGGGGGGATGCAGGACACGGGTCACTGGCTCGGGCCCAGCCGCGTCTACGACGAGGAGGGGATCACGGACGAGGACTGGGACAAGCTCCGCTACACCGGCGACGGGATGGCTTCGGCCACCGACCCCCGGGACCCCAACATCATCTATCTGGTCCAGCAGTTCGGGAACACGACTCGCCTCGACATGCGGAACTGGGAGCGCATCGAGTTGCAGCCGGACCAGGTCGCCCTCGCGGGGATGGGGATCACCGGGCCCGTCCGATACAACTGGACTCCGGCCATGATCCTGTCACAACACGACCCCGACTACCTCTACCTCGGGTCCAACCATCTCTTCCGGATCCACGGGGAAACGGGGGACGTGCATCGCCTCTCCGGCGATCTCACCTGGCAGCAGGACCGCACCTTCCTGGGTACGCGCGACGGGTACCATTCCTACGGGAGCATCTTCAGCGTGGCCGAGTCCTCCTTCGACGAAGACGTCCTCTGGGTGGGCGCCGACGACGGACCGATCTGGGTCACCCGCGACATGGGCGCCCACTGGACGCGGGTGGACTCCGGCATCCCGGGCGCGCCGGCCAACTGCGTCGTGGCGGAGATCGAGACGTCGCGCTTCCGGGCAGAACGCGCGTACGCTGCGTTGGACTGCCACGCCCGTGACGACCACCTCCCCTACCTGTACCGCACCGACGACATGGGGCGCACCTGGACCTCCATCGTCGGGGACCTCGTGGACGGTCCGGCCTACGTGATCCGCGAGGACCCGGACAACCCCGACGTCCTCTACGTCGGCGTGGAGCACGGGGTGCAGGTGAGCATCGACGGTGGGGACCACTGGACCCCGCTGGGCTCGGGCCTTCCCACGGCGGGGGTGCGCACCCTGGCCATCCAGGCCCGCGACCGCGACCTGGTCGCGGGAACGTTCGGCTCCGCCATCTGGACGGTGGACATCGGGCCCATGGCGGAGATGGCCCAGGCGCTGGCCGCTCCCTTCCACCTCTTCCCGGTGGAGCCGGGGACGCGCTTCCGTTGGCGTGTCACGTTCGGAAACACCATCGAAGAGTTGAACGGGGACGAGATGTTCCGGGCGGAGACCCCGCCCGTGGGAACGGCCCTGACGGTGTGGCTGGCCGCGGACGCGCCCGACGCGTCGCTGGTGATTCGCGACGGGTCGGGAGTCGTGGTGCGAACGCTGGACGCTCCACGCTCCGCGGGGGTCCACACCGTGTGGTGGGATCTCCGCTCCGACGCCACCGCCGGGGTGGCGTATCCGGGACGGGCGGCGGGGCTCACTCCCAGCGAGTGGGAGTACCGGCAGCTGGTGCCCGCGGGGGAGTATACGGCCACGCTGACGGTCGCAGGCAGGGAGCGGACGACCGCCGTGAAGGTGAGGGAAGAGCCTTCCGACGGTGTGAGACAGGTCCACTCCCGTAAATAGCGGCGCCGGGGTTCCGGGTCGGGGTCTTCGGCATCAAGTGACGGGGCGGGATGTCGATACTCGGGACACCCATCTTCTCCTCCCCGGCCGGGTCACGTATGACGCCGATCTCCGACATCGATACCGTCTCTCTTCTCCGTGCCCTCACGGAGATGCACCGGGCCCATATCGCCGGCGACTCCACCGACAAGCTGTTCGACGCCATGCTCCAG
>JAOUPR010000088.1 GCA_029879725.1 Gemmatimonadota bacterium
GGTAGATCCCCGCTCGAGCACGATGACCGACCCCGACCGATCGGCCGAGGTCACCTACATCTTCATGCGCGGGAATGGGGAAAAGAGTGCACGGGAGTCCCGGCCGGGAGTGGGGCCGGAGGGGGCGGGAGGGGGCGGGAGGGAGACCCGAACGGGCGGCGGCGGGGCCCGAAGCGCCCCGCCGCCGCCCGCCATCGTCACGTCACCGGCCGCGGCAGGTAGATCTCCGGCAGCCCCGCCGCCCGCAGGATCTCGTTGTACGCGGGGATGTCTTCGTTCAGGATGGACCGGAGCTGCACCTCGATCCCGCTCCACTCCTCCAGATAGTCCCCGGTGACCTCTCTCACTCCCTCGGTGAGAGGGAGGTTGGCGCCGCCCATGCGCTCCAGGAGGTCCTTGAACTTCATGAGGAGCCGGGCCTCATGCTGATAGGCGTTCTGGAAGGTCTTGAGCTCCTTCTGCAGGATCAGGGCGATCCAGTCGTCCATGGTCCGGTCCAACGCCTCTCCCCCCTCGGTGACCTCGGCCGAGGTGGAAAGCTCCCGGACGAAGTCCAGCTGCCGCTGCACACGGCGCAGCTCCGTGACGCCCCGGGCCATCTCCGTGGCCGCGTCGAAGAGCGAGGCCGACAGGCGGTCCAACTCGGCGTATTCGGCCACCGGGTCGGCGGTGATCCCCGCGATCCGGGGATCCATGCGGATCTCGAAGTCCCGGGCCTGGGAGAGGTCACCCACGGTGAGGCGCACCTGGTACCGACCCGGCACCGCGGAGTATGCGCTGAGGTCGGGAGACGTCGCGGTGATCTCTTCCAGGCAGGCGAACCGCCCCACCCGCATGTTCCAGCTCCACCGGTTGGCCCCGGGCTTTCGCGTCAGCGCCCGCGGTCGGGGCGAAGCCGGGCAATCGGGGGTGTCGTCGGGGGAGCGCTCGGCGTAGACCACGCGTCCGTTCCCGTCCAGGATCTCCATGGACAGGGGGGTGTCTTCGGCCACGGGCGCGTTGAGCACGTAGTGGACCTGCAGCCCCTCGGGCGGATTCTCTCCGAACCCCCCTTCGGCGTAGTAGCCCGGCGTGATGTTCCTCACGGCGTCCCGCGGCGCGTAGAGATGGTAGTCGGCTTCGGCCACGGCATCGGAGATCTGATGGAGCGGCGTCAGGTCGTCGAGGATCCAGAGGGAACGCCCCTGGGTGGAGACCACCAGATCCTTCTGGCGGATGCGCAGGTCGGTGATGGGGACCTCGGGGAGGTCGAGTTGCAACTCCTGCCACACGCCGCCGTCGTCGAAGGAGACGTACACGCCCGTCTCGGTCCCGGCGTACAGGAGGCCCCTGCGGTCGGGGTCCTCGCGGATGGAGCGGGCGAAGGTGTTCCCGGGGATCCCGTTGACGATCTTCCGCCAGGTGGCGCCGTAGTCGTCGGTCTTGTAGAGGTAGGGGGTGAAGTCGTCCATCTTGTACGCGGCGGCGGCGAAGTAGGCCGTGGCCGGATCGTGGGGAGAGGGCTCCACCACGTTGATGATGCTCTCGGGGAGCCCCGCCGGGGTCACGTTCCGCCAGGTGACGCCCCCGTCACGCGTGACGTGCACCAGCCCGTCGTCCGACCCCACCCAGATCACCCCCTCCTCCAGGGGTGACTCCTCGATGTTGAACAGGTTGTTGTAGCTCTCCGCCGTGATCTGCTCGTTGGAGATGGGATATCCTCCCGGGCCCTGATGGTCCTTGTCGTTGCGGGTCAGGTCGGGGCTGATCACCTCCCAACTCGTCCCCCGGTCGGTGGACTTCATCAGGTACTGCGACCCGTAGTAGATCACGCCGGGGTCGTGGGGCGACACGATGACCGGCCCGTTCCAGTTGGCCCGGTACTTCAGGTTGCGGGGCTCCTCGCCGGTGACCCGCTCGGGGTAGGGACGGATCATCCGGTAGTTCTGGGTCCGGGCGTCCCACTCCCCCAGGAAGGAGGCGAAGAAGGTGGTGTAGACGTAGCGCGGGTTCTCGGGATCCAGCGCCACCGTGGCCGACTCGCCCGAGCGGATGGTCTGCCAGTCGTGCTCCCCGATCCCGTCTCCCAGCGTCCGGCTGGCGATGACGATCCCGCTGGCGTCCTGCTGCCCGGAGTAGACGTGGTACGGATACTGGTTGTCCGTCATGACCCGGTACATCTGGGCGGTGGGCTGGTTGAGGAGGGTGGACCAGGTGCGCCCGCCGTTGAAGGTCACCGACGCGCCGCCGTCGTTCCCGTTGATCATGATGTCGCTGTTCTCGGGGTTGATCCACAGCGCGTGGTGATCCACGTGGGAGTCGGGGATGCGCGAGTACGTGCGCCCGCCGTCGATGGACTTCATGGCGCCGCTGTTCATCACCCAGACCTCGTCCGCGTCCTGGGGGTCGGCGATGATGTGCATGTAGTACCACGCCCGCGCCCAGGTGCGGGGGTCGTCGCTGACCTGGCGGAAGTGCTCGCCGGCGTCGTCGGAGCGGTAGACGCCCCCCTGGCCGTCCTTCGCCTCGATGGCCAGGTACACCACGTTCGGGTCGGCGGGAGAGATGGCCACGCCCATCTTTCCCTTGAGGTCCGGGAGGCCCGCCGTGATCTCCCTCCAGCTCTCGCCCCCGTCCGTCGTCTTGTAGACGCGGCTCCCGGGTCCTCCGCTCTTCACCACCCACGGGCGGCGGCGGAAATCCCACGAGGTGGCCATCATCACGTCCGGGTTGTGGGCGTCCACGCTGAGGTCGGCGATCCCGGAGTCCTCGTTCACGTGGAGGACCATCCTCCAGCTACGGCCGCCGTCGTCCGACCGGTAGACGCCGCGCTCGTCGTTGGGACCCCAGGGGTTCCCCTGCGCGGCCACGTATACGCGGTCGGGGTTCCGGGGATGCACGAGGATCCTGCTGATGTGCCGGGTGGCCTCGAGCCCCACGTGCTCCCAGGTGGCCCCGGCGTCCGTGGACTTGTAGACCCCGTCTCCGTGGGAGGTCTTCACCCCGCGCACCGGTCCCTCTCCCGTTCCCACGTAGACCACGTTGTGGTCCGAGGGAGCCACGGCGATGGAGCCGATCCCGGTGGTGTTGAAGTACCCGTCGGAGATGTTGTACCACGACGTCCCGGCGTCGGTGGTCTTCCACACGCCCCCGCCGGTGGCCCCCATATAGAAGGTGAAGGTCTCTCCGGGCACCCCGGTGACCGTCGTGACCCGCCCCCCGCGGAAGGGACCGATGTTCCGGTAGCTCATGGACTGGAAGAGGGAGGGGTCGACCTGGGCGGAGCCGTCGGCGGGGAGCGCGAGGAGGAGCGGAAGGGCCGCCGCCACGAAGGACAGCCAGGAAGATCGAAGCGTGCTCACGGGTGTCACCCTCTGATGGGGTCGCTGAATGCCTCCCATGCCGGAGGCCCGGGCCACACGGGGAAGGCGTGGGCTCGCGGGCACGGTAGGGGGTAGCGGCGGGAGGCGCCAGATGACTTCCACCGTGGGGACGAAAAAACGGGGAGCCCCGCCCCCATGGGGCAGGACTCCCCGGACTCACGCTCCCGTCAGGAGCAGATCGCCTGCGTCTGCACGGTGACCAGGGCATCCATGGAGAACCCGTCTCCCTGGACGCGGTTCGTCTCGGCCTCGAGACCCACGTGGAAGTCGCCGCCCACCAGACGGTCGTGGAGCGACTGGAGCTGCGCCGCGGTGGCCGTGATGGTCAGG
Organism: Gemmatimonadota bacterium; assembly: GCA_029879725.1. GTDB lineage: Bacteria > Gemmatimonadota > Gemmatimonadetes > Longimicrobiales > Gaopeijiaceae > JAOUPR01. The sequence continues at coordinate 3,693 of JAOUPR010000088.1, forward strand.
GGGACGGGCCCGGTCCCCGTGGGCATGAGCACACTCCCGAGAGCGACGCGGACCGCGTTGGCGTCATTCCCCTGCGTGCTCAGGAAGTAGACGGTGGCCGAGCCGGAGATCACGTCCTCGAACACGGACACGTTCTGGCTCCCCGCCACGTCGAGCGCGAGGGAGAGGCCGGTGATCTCGAACCCGACCGGGTCGACGCCGCACTCCGCCACCGCGGTGCCGATGAACGTCCCCCAGGGGTTCCCCGACTGGGTAGAGATGTTCGAGTCCTTGTAAATGATTCCGGCCGTGATGTCACTGTCGTTCATGCTGTTGATGCGGATGGTGAGTTCCGGGGACAGGACGGGTCCCAGGTCCGAACAGGCGGCTACCGCCACGATCATGGTGCCCAACATCAAACGATGGATTCGCGTCATGGTTCACTCCTCTGATGGGTACGGAACTATAGTTCAAAATTGAATGTTTCAAGATCCGTGCCAACCTCCGGGTGTGTTTCGGGGCTCCGGGTGCCCGCTGCCCCTGTCAGAAGGCGCCTCGCTGGATCATCCTAGGGGAAAGCAACGCGCACCCTTTCCCGTACCCGCCATGCGCCACGCAACGCTCATACTCCTCGTCCTCGCGGCGACCGGGGCAACCCGAGCCACGGGGCAGTCGGCCACCGCCACCCTCTCCGGCCGCGTCATCGACGCGGAAGGGGCGGCACCCATCTCCGGCGCCCACGTGGTCCTGGTCCCCTCGGTCGCCCTCTCGGATGTGAGCCACGCCCCCAACCGCGAGCTCATGGAACGGTCCTCCGCCCGTACGGCGCTGACGTCGGACGGAGGGTCGTACGCCTTCGACGAGATCCCCCCGGGCGCGTACGTGCTCCGGGTGGAGAGCATCGGATACCGGAGCGCCGCCGTGGAGGTGTCTTTCGAGGCGCCTCAGCTCCCGACCGTCTCGGTGGCGCTGCGTGTGGAGCCCATCGCGTTGGCTCCCCTGAGCGTGGACACGGGAGCGCTCCTCGAAGCGCCACTCCTCCTCCTCGGAATCCCCCCGCGGGAGAGGATATCCCTGGAACGCTTCCGCACGCAGCGAACGCTCGCCCCGGACGCCCGCATCATCTCGATGCACGAGCTCGGCGAGTCCGCGACGCTGCTCGAATCCGACCTCTTCCGCACCATGCACCGGATGGCCGGCGTTTCCACCCGGGACGACTGGAGCGCGGAGCTGTGGACACGGGGCGCGGGGTGGGACGAGACGCGGGTCTACCTGGACGGGATCCCCCTCTTCAACCCGGTGCACGCCTTCGGAATCTTCTCGGGGTTCAGCTACCAGGGGATCGGGTCCGCGCTCTTCCACCCGGGTGTGCGGGCGGCGGGGACCCCCGAGGGCGGTGCCGCCGTCCTGGAGTTGCGGTCCCGCTCGGGGGTGGAATCCCCCCGGCTGGAGAAGGGAGCCGATCTCTCGCTGGGAAGCCTGCACGCGTGGGCGCGGGCGCCTCTCCAGAACGGAGAGGGTGGATGGAGCGTGACGGCGCGGCGGAGCTATGTGGACCTTCTGGTCGCCGCTCTCGCGCCTCGAGACGAGTCCTTCCCCTTCGTCGTCACCGACATCCAGTCCCGCTTGGACCTCTCCACCTCCCTGGGAAGGATCGAGGCGAGCGCGTTGTGGGAGGCGGACCGCGTCGTCGGAGAGCTCCCGGACATGCTACACGGGACTACCGCAGGATGGGGGAACCTGGCAGCGCGGACGACGCTCCATTTCCGTCCGTTCGGCCTCCCGGGCAGGTTCACGGTGGGCGGCACCGCGTACCGAACGACCATCCGGGAAATCGTCAGCGAGGCGGACAAGCAGTACTCCGCGCGTCACGAGCCCCCCGCCGACCACACGGTGGGCTACCTCACCGCCCGCTTCGACGTGGGCGAAGTGGACCGCGGATGGCGTGGTGGGGCCGATGTGGTCCGGCAGAGCGTGGCCTACGCCGGGCCGCAGGTCACACCGTGGTTCGACGACAACCTGGGATTGCGCGACCTCCGCCTCACCACGGAGGGAGCGCTGTCCCGGGTGGGGGTGTGGGGTGCGTGGCGCGCACGGCCCTTCCCGGCGCTGGACATCGACGTGGGAGTTCGCCTGGGCATGGGCTCCGCGGTACGAGGGAGCCGCATCGGGGTCCAGCCCAATGGAACCGCCCGGGTCCGCCTCTCTCCCTCGGCCACGCTCTCCCTGGCCGCCGGCAGGTACCTCCAGTACACGCAGTCACCCGCTCGCATGGGCCCCATCCTCCACCCTCCCCTGGAGACGGGACGATTCTGGGTCCTCGCGGGACCGGAGCAGCCGGCGCTCGACACCCGCGTCGTGTCCTTGGGAGGCGAGTACTGGCCTTCGAACGGCTGGCTGGCGTCGGCCACGCTGTATCGCCGCAGCTCCACGGGACGGGTTCTCCCGGACCCGAGAGAGGGATTCCTCGTGGATCGCTGGGAGTGGGCGGTGGGGCGCGTGGACGCCTGGGGGATCGACGTCGGCGCTCGACGAATCTCAGGGAGGTTGACCGGCTCCGTCGCGTACAGCTTCGGGCGTGCTCGGGCCGAGGCCATGGGAACCCGCTTCCCGTCGCCCACGGACCGCCCCCACACACTGGACGGCACCGGCGCCTTCCGGATCTCCTCCACCAAGGTTCTCCAGGCCGCGTACACCTTCGCGGCCGGGTCCCCGTACACGCGTACCTCCGAGCCCTGCGCCGCCTACGACGAGTGGGGCTTCTGCACCACGAGACTCGGGCTCCACCTCGACGCTCCGTTCCAGCGGCGCACGCCGGCCTACAGCAGCCTGGACTTGATGTATGCCTCCAGCCACCGCGTGAAGGGGACCCACCTCACCTGGTACGTCCAGCTCCGGAACGCGCTGAACCACGACAACGCCGTGACCTGGCTGGACTCGCACGCCGGCTGCCACCCGAGCGAATACACGTACGTCACGTGCGAGGGGGAGTCGCGCGACCCCTACGACGAGTTCATCCCCGGCATGCCCCGTGCGCCCGCCGTGGGCGTGCGGATCAACTTCTGACCGTGGCGCTCGACGTCGGGAGGCTCTTCCGTGAGCACCACCAGGCGCTGTACCGGTACCTCGTCGCCTTCGGCGGTGACGAGGCCACCGCGAAGGACGCGGTCCAGTTCGCCTTCCTCCGTATGCTCGAGCGTCCCCCGGAGGACGGAAGCCCACGGGCGTGGCTGTACCGCGTGGCCACCAACGCGGTGGTGGAGTGGACGCGGTCCGAAGGACACCGGCGCAGGCTCGCGCAGGATCGCGGGTACCCTCCGGCCCTGGGAGATCCGCCCGAGGAAGCCTCGCGGAGGGCGGAAGTGAACGACGCGCGGGATCGCCTCCAGAGGGTGCTGTCCCGACTGGAGGAGCGGGACAGGACCCTCCTCCTCATGCGGGAGGAGGGATTCACGCACCGGGAGATGGCGGAGGCCGTGGGAACCACGACGGGCTCGGTGGGGACGCTCCTCGCACGAGCGCTGAAGAAGGCAGGGGCCGCGATGGCCGAGGAGATGCAATGATGAAGTCGCACTGCACCGAGGGAACGCTCCTGGCCATCCTCGACGGTCTTCCCGTGGACGCCGGAGGAAAGGAGCACGTCGCGGAGTGCCCGGAGTGCGGGGCGGCGCTGGCCGACCTGGCGGGACACGCCAGCGCCTTCGGCGAACTCGCCACGTCGTTCCGCGTCGCCGCCCCCACCCCCCCCGCCTTCGACCCGGCGTTCACGGCGTCGATGACGGAGCGTCGCCAAGGCCGCCGCCGCACCGGAATCGCGGTCGTCGCTGCCGGCATCGCCCTCGTCCTCCTGGTTCCACCGGTGCGGGGATGGGTCGTGACCGCGGTGGCGGAGTTCTGGCCATTCGAAACATCTCCTGGGGCGGAGGTCCACGGCGGTGGCCCCGGTCCGTCGGCCGCCACGGTCTCGATCCAGCAGGAGGGCACGTTCCTGAGGCTGTTCGTGTCGGAGGACTTCTCGTCGGTCTCCGTCGTGCCATCCCGTGAACCAGGAGCCACCGTCCGCATCGCCGTGACCCCGCCGTCCCCCATCACCGCGCTCCCGGACGGGTTCCGCGTCGAGACGACGAAGACGACCTCGGTCACGCTCGCGGTCTCGCCCTCCATCACGTCGCTCGAGGTCATGTCGGATGACGGACCAATCTGGAACGGGGCGATCCCCCACCCCCTCCGCGCGGCGTGGACGGTGCCTCTGCGCTGAGCGCGAGGCGCGAGCGAACCGAATATCGGAGAGGAGAAGCTGGGGATTGCGAAGTACCGATCCCCAGGGCAACGAGACCGACTACTCTCCGCGAAGGGCCTGAGCCGGGTCGATGCGGGAGGCTCTCAGGGCCGGCGGCGCCGCCGCCAGCAGACCGACCAGGACGAAGCTCGCCGCCACGGCCACATAGGTGTCCATCCCCCGGGGGTCGATCCCCATGAGGAAGACGCCCAGCGCCGGCGCCGCGAGCCACGCCAGGGTCAGACCGACCAGGAGCGCCGGCACCACCTGGCCCAGGGCGAAGCCGAACGTGTGGAGAGCCAGGCGCCTTCCGTCGGCGCCGAGCGCCAGTTGGACGCCGAGATCCCTCCGGCGTCGGCGCACCCGGAACGCCACCAACCCGTACAGCCCCACGGCGGCCACCAGGAGCCCCGCGGCGCCTCCCCCCAGAGCCATGGCCCCCATGGCCCGAGGCACCCGGATCATGTACGCGTGGGCGCCCGCGAGAGTGCGGACCTGCCAGAAAGCGATGTGGGGATCCACGGCGGCCACCGCCTCCCGGACGGGGGTGGCGAGCACCGCCCCGTCCCCCACCGTGGAGGCCATGAGGAGGACACTCCGTGAGGGAGTCTGTGCGAGAGGAAAGTAGACTCGCTCCCGTGGCGTACGCGCTCCACCCCCCACGTCCAGGTCCTCCACCACTCCGACGATGGTGTGCCAGGGAGACGCGTCTCCTTCCACGACGCGGATCCTGCGTCCCAGGAGGGCCGCCGTACCCTGGTGCCGCCGTACGAAGCTCTCGCTCACCACCGCCACGGGCTCCGCGTCTTCGGCGTCGGACGACGCCAGCGCCCTCCCGGCCAGGAGTCCCACGCCCATCATCTCGAAATACGGGGGAGTGACCGCGTTGTAGAGCACCCCGTCGCGATCCTCGGGACGCTCCTGGGCGATCCCCTCGAGCTCGTACCGCGCGTAGGGCTCGCCGTACGCCGGAGCACCCAGGCCGAAGGCCTCGGTCACGACGCCCGGGATCGCCGCGATCCGCTCGTCGAGGCGTTCCAGCACGCGGGCGGGATCGTCGGCCACCGACGCCAGGTCCAGCGTCGCCACGAGGATCCCGTCGGTGGCGAGATCCCCCCCGATCCGCCCCGACAGGTCCAGGGAGCGGGCCGAGAGCCCGGCGGCGACCAGGGCCGCGCAGGAGAGCGCGAGTTGGGCCGTGACCAGCGCCCGGCTCCACCACCCGCCACCCCCCATCCCCGAGGCCGCGCCCTCTTCCTTGAGCACCCGGTGGACCTCCACCTTCCAGACGCGGAGGACCGGGAGCGTGCCCGCCACAAGCGCCGACCCGAGCACGAGCACTCCCGCGAATCCCAGCACCCGGCCGTCCACGGCCATGCGCATCCAGAAGTATCCGAAGTGCTCGGCGGCGAGGCCCCGTTCGACGGCACCGACCGCCAGATTCGCCAGATAGACGCCGGCGACGCCGCCCGCCGCCGACAGGAGGAGCGATTCCAGGAGGAGCTGCGCGGCGATCTGCCCACGGCCCGCTCCCAGGGCGGACTGCACGGCCAGGGTGCGCACGCGCTCGGTGGCCCGCGCGAGAAGGAGGTTGGCCACGTTGGAGCAGGCGATGAGGAGGAGGGCCAGCGCCACGAGCACGAGGCCGAGGAAGGCCACCGCTTCGCCGCTCTCTCCCCGGCTCCCCGTGTAGGGCTTCACCTCGAGGACCCCTCCAACCTCCCCGTCGGCCCGATCGACGTCGCCTCGGGCCCAGCGGCCGGCCAGCTCCACTTCGGCCCCGGAGACGTCCGCTCCCTCGGCCAGCCGACCCACCAGTTCCACGGCGAGGGTGTCGCCGGAGGACCGCGGAAGGATGACCCAGGCGTTCTGCCTGAAGGGGAATCCGAACCCGTCGGGGAGCACGCCGACCACGGTCCGGAACGCTCCGCCCAGCTCCACCGTCCGACCGAGGGCACCCGGATCCGCGCCGTAGGCCTCTTCCCAGACGTCGTGCCCCAGCAGGAGGGTCGTGGCCGCCTCGTCCACGTCCGGGACACGCCCCAACACGGGCTCCACCTGGAGGAGCGGAAGCACCCGGGGCGTAAGCGCCGCGCCGGAGACACGCACCGCGGGGCGACCCGGGTCGACCAGGGTGCCGCCGAAGGTGCGGAAGGCCCCGAGACCCTCCATCCCCGCGCCCGCCTCGAGCAGATCCAGGTCCGCCAGCCGGATGGGTTGGGATCTCCCTCCCCTGGCAGGCTGCAGCACGTCCACCCGCACGATGCGCTCCCCGCCCGGAACGGGAAGGGGGCGGATGGCGCCCACCAGGATGCTGAAGAACGTCACCGGCGCGGCCAGCCCCAGGGCCAGGATGATCACCGCCAACGCAGAGGTGCCCGGAGCCCGAAGCAGCCCCCGCCGCGCCATGGTGAACGCGATCCGCGGATGGAAGGAGCGTTGCGAAGACGTCAGCGTCACCAGCGTTCCCGGGTCGGAGGAAGGGGCCTCTTCATGGTACGATGGTGGGGTGGAGAAAGTTGCGGGGGGAGCGGACTCCGTGGTGGCGCCATCGCGCCGCCAAGTGCTCCGCCCGGTGGGCAGGGGTGTCGCGGGGATGGGCGGCAGCACTCCATGGCCGCTTGCGTCCGTCGCGCGGCCGACCCATGCTGACCGTTCCGACCCCCACCTCCGATCCCCGAAGCGATTCATGGCCCATCCCAGCACCGTCCTCCTGGTCCGCTTCAAGTCCTCGCTGTCTCTGGAGGACGTCCTCCGCGTCGCGAACGAGCGCATCGACCAGTTCCGCGCGATTCCGGGGCTCCTGCAGAAGTACTATCTCCAGGATCCCGAGTCGGGCGACGTCGCGGGGCTCTACCTGTGGGACTCCCCCGAGTCTCTCCGGGAGTTCGGAACCTCGGCGCTGCGGGCCTCCATCCCCGACGCGTATGAGATCGAAGGCACGCCTCGCATCGAGCAGTACCAGGTGGAGGTGGTGCTCCGGCCCGAGTAGGGACGGCAACCCTGTACACACTCCGAATCGAGCGACTCTTCATGCGACGGACCTATCGTACACCCTCGCGCCTCCGCCCGACGATCCGTACCGCGATGGTCTTCTCCGTCGCCGCCTGCGGATACGGCACGTGTGTTCCGGCGGCACGGGCCTGGGCACAGGCGTCCACGCCCGTCCCCTCCGACACGGCCAACGCTCTGGTGATCGAGCCGGTCCGCACCCTCCGCTTCACCACCGACGAGGGAACGTGGATCTCGCTGGACGTGTCGCCCGACGGAGAGCGCATCGTCTTCGATCTCCTGGGCGACCTCTACGTCATCCCCATCTCCGGAGGGAAGGCGACGCGCCTCACCAGTGGGACGCCGTGGGACGGGATGCCGCGCTGGTCGCCGGACGGATCCAGGATCGCCTTCATCTCCGACCGGGATGGCGCCGACAACCTGTGGTTCGTCGCTCCCGACGGGACGGGTCTCCGCAGGCGCACGTCGGAAGTGACCAACACGCTGTCCTCCCCGGCGTGGTCTCCCGACGGGAGGTACCTGGTGGTGCGGCGTTTCGGCCCCTACCCCACCGAGGAGAACTACCTCACCAACGTACCCCTCTGGATGTACCACGTGGACGGCGGAGCGGGGACGCAGATCTACCCGGCATCGACGTCCGTGAAATCGACCAACACCGGCGCGGCCTTCTCTTCCGACGGACGACGGCTCTACCTCTCCACCCATGCGGGCGGATACTCCGGCGAGAACGTGGGCGCATACCAGGTGGTCGAGTACGACCTCGCGGACGGCGCCGAGCGCAAGCTCACGGCAGGCGCGGGAGGGGGGCTCCGCCCCATCACCTCACCCGACGGCCGGTGGCTCGTATACGCCACGCGCACCGGGGCCCGAACGGCGCTTCGGATCCGGGACCTCACCACACACGAGGACTCGTGGCTCGTCCCGCATGTCCAGCGCGACGACCAGGAAGGATACGCGCCCAACGACGTCTTTCCGGGATACGCCTTCACCCCTGACTCTCGCTCCGTGGTGTTCTACGCGGGCGGGAAGATCGAGCGGGTGGATGTCGCGTCTCGGGAGGTGAGCGTCATCCCCTTCTCCGTGGACGTGGAGCTGGGGATGGGGGCACGGCACTTCCTCCCGTTGGAAGTGGACGACGGACCGGTATGCGTGACCCAACTCCTCTCCCCCACCGAAGCACCGGAAGGGGATGCTCTGGCCTTCTCGGCGGTGGGGCGCGTCTGGGTGGCGGGGGTGGAGGGCGAACGGGTGGATCCTCCCGTTCGCCTCACCGGATGGGAGGAGGGAAATGGCCCCGCCCGGGAATACTACCCGGCGTACTCCCCCGATGGGCGATGGATCGCCTTCGTGACATGGTCCGATGCCGAGGGTGGGTACCTCTGGAAGGCACGCGCCGATGGAAGTGGGCGCCCGGTCCGCCTCACGACGGAGCCCGCGTACGTGAGGTGGCCGAGATGGTCCCCGGAGGGCGACCGCATCGTGTTCGGATGGGCACCTCGACAGGCCGGTCTGGGGAGCGGACCGGTGGCGAGTGTGGACGAACTCCGCTGGATTTCCGCCGACGGAGGCGCACCGGGCGTCATCACCCGCACCGCGTCGCAGGTGGCGGGGATCACCGGCGGTGGTGACGAGGAAGGCCGGGTGTATTTCTCCGAGCCCACGCCCCGGAGGGGGTTCACGGCCACGACGGTCACCCGGCTGGTCTCCACCCGCTTCGACGGAGCGGACCGCAGGGTCCACCTCAGCCTCACCACGGCGCAGGTGTCCCCACCCGTTCTCGAGATCTCCCCCGACGAGGGGCATGTCCTTCTGCTCGACCGCGACGACGCGTACGTCCTCCCGCTCACGCCGGCCGGCGCCGATGGGCTGGCGGTAAACCTCTCGTCGCCTTCCGTACCACTTCGGAGACTCACCGACGAGGGGGCGAACTACGTGGCATGGGCCGAGGGCGGAGCCACCCTCACGTGGAGCTTGTCCCAGCATCAGTACCGCGCACCTCTGGCCTCCGTCATGGCCTCCACCGACCGGAACGCGTGGGGGATCCTCCACCGCGAAGTCGTGCTCACCGCCCCCCGGGCCGTTCCCTCGGGCGACATCGTCCTCATGGGTGCGCGCATCGTGACCATGGCCGGCGGAGGAATCACGTCCGCTCCCGGTGGCGGCGACGCCGATGGCGTGATCGAAGAGGGAGCCATCTGGGTCCGTGGGAACCGCATCATGGAGGTGGGCGCCACGGTGTCCGCGCCCGCGGACGCCCACGTGGTGGATGTCGCCGGCGCGACCATCATTCCGGGGCTCGTGGACGTGCATGCCCACCCCAAGACCGGAGCGGAGATGGCCCCGGACCAGGAGTGGTCCCTCGCGTCGAACCTGGCCTACGGCGTCACCACGACCCGCAACCCCTCGGGCTCCCGCTGGAACGTCGCGTGGGGCGAGTTGGTGGAGACCGGTGGGATGTCGGGTCCGCGGGTGTGGGCGACGGGCACGCCCCTGACGACGAACAACGCACCGGTGGCGAGCTACGAAGATGCCCTACGCGTGGTACGGCGGTACAAGGAACAGGGAGCCCACTCCATCAAGCAATACCTCCAGCCCCGCCGGATCCAGCGGCAGTGGATCCTTCAGGCGGCGGTGGCCGAGGGGATCAACGTGACCAACGAAGGCGCGGCGGATCTGCGCATGGACCTGAGCATGGCGGTGGACGGCTTCGCGGCCATCGAACACTCCATCGGCCAGGTCCCGCTCTACAAGGACGCCGTCACCCTCTTGGCCGACGCCCGCATCGCCTACACGCCGACCCTGGTCGTCGCGTACGGCGCTCCCTCCGGAGACACCTACTTCCGGGCGCGCACCGACCTGGACAAGGACCCCAAGACGGCCTTCTTCACGCCGGCGGAACTCCTCGCCGCCAGGGCTCGCCGGCGGCCCATGATCGTGGAAGAGGACTACAACTTTCCCGACATCGCGCGAGGGGTGAGGGACGTGGTACGCGCCGGCGGGATCGCCGGCCTCGGGTCCCATGGACAGCAGGACGGGATCGCTGCCCACTGGGAGTTGTGGATGCTCCAGAGCGGAGAGATGACCAACCTGGAAGCGCTTCGCATCGCCACGATCCTGGGAGCCGAGTCCATCGGGTACGCCCAGGACCTGGGATCCCTGGAACCCGGGAAGCTGGCCGACCTGTTGGTCCTCCACGACAACCCGCTGGACGACATCCACGCCTCCACGTCCCTCCGCTTCGTCATGAAGAACGGAGAGCTCTTCGACGCCTCCACGCTGGACCGGATCTGGCCGTCTCCGCGGCCCTTCCCCACACCGCACTGGGTGCTCGAGCAGGAACGGTTGGAGGCCCTGGCGGGGCGATGACCTCTGTCGCTGACGGACCGTCGGCGACAGCAGGATCGCCAGGAACGAGGCAGGCCCCGGAGCGCGACCCTTAGTGCCGGCCCGACCTCGCACCGGAATCATCCGGCCCCGGCGCGTGGGGATGTACGTGGAGCATGGCGGGAGGCCGGAACGCTGGACGCCTCCAGCCTAGAACCTCCACCCCAGCACGTTCCACACGTCGAGCTGCCAGAGGAACACCATGAAGGCGAGCACGGTGGTGGAGTACGCCATCCGCACCAGCTTCCTCCCCAGTTGCTTCTGCTGGAGCGCCAGGGCGAGGTAGAGGCACCACAGCGTGAGGGGGATCCCCGCCACCGGGAGGAGGAGGAGGAGCTTCAGCGCCAACGGCACCGCCACGGCGATCCCCTGCGGGTCGGCGGCCATGATCACGCCGAACCCGACCAGGAAAACGAAGAACACCCCGGCGGTGACACGCAGCGCCAACCGCGCCCGGGCGGGGATGCGCTCCACCTCGTCCGTCTTCAACCCGTACCAGCGGCGGGCGAGCCATCCCAGGGGCCAGGCCGCCACCGTGCCCCCCACCATGGCCACCACGAAGAGGAAGAGCGCCAGGTTGAGGTACGGACCCTCCCGCCACGGCACCCGCTCGAAGGCGACGATGGGAACGCCGGCCAGGAACATGTGGGTGACCTCCCCACCCTCCCCTTCCCGGAAGACGAGGGTGCGGTCCCCGTAGCGCTCGTCGAACGTCAGCGGCGCCACCTCCACCCATTCCGAGTCCAGCGCGCGGAGCGTCCCCTCGTCCGTGTCATCCACCGACACG
>JAOUPR010000017.1 GCA_029879725.1 Gemmatimonadota bacterium
AGGCGCTCGGGCTCCGCCGCGGGGAGCGGGCTCAGGAGCATCTGGTCGAAGAGCGAGAAGATGGCCGTGTTCGCGCCGATCCCCAGCGCCAGGGAGATGACCGCGACCGCCGTGATGAACGGCGTCTTCACGAGGGTACGGAAAGCGAGCTTGAGATGGGCCATGGTGGGGATGCCGGTGTGGACAGGGAGGCGCGGTACACGAGATGTCGGACACTGGGTTGGACGCGCCACGTTGCCCAATGGTTTCGAAGCGACGTGTGGAGATGGAATTTCGGGTTCCGGAGGCCGGATGTCGCGGCCTTGCACTGCGATTCGAAAACGACTGTACGACGACCGTACCGAAATCGTTTGACTTGCGCTCCATGGCCATTCGAATGAATCTTCATGAGGCTCGGAAGGGAGCGAAAGCGCTTTCTGCGGGCCGTCTCGGGGTAGAGTCCCGATCTGAAGGCCCGCCCACCACCGGGGGCATGGATCGGACGGCCTCGGGATACCTCCAATCTCAACCTTCCATGGAGGGTTCCAATGACCAGAACTGAGGTTAGAAAGAACTGCCGGTCCGGCAGGTCTTCCCTGTGGTTCGCCGGTGCGATGGCCGCCTTGGTCGCTTTCGCTCCGGCGCCCGCATCGGCACAGACGGGGGCCATCACCGGCACCGTCCGGAGCGCCGAGACGGGTGAGCCGCTCGCGTCGGTACAGGTGAGCGTCGAAGGCACGGGGTATGGCTCGCTTTCCCAGGCAAACGGACGTTTCCTGATTCTCCGGGTACCCCCGGGTGAGTACACGGTGACCGCGGTCCTGATCGGGTTCTCCAGCGCTTCCCGGACCGTCATGGTGGCCCAGGGCGCTTCTGCCGTCGTGGACCTGGTGCTCGATCCGCAGGCCATCGCCCTGAGCGACATCGTGGTCACGGGCGTGGCCGGAGCCACGCAGCGCGTGAAGCTCCCCTTCGACGTGGCTCAGGTGCAGGCGTCGGATATCGCGGTCCCCGCGGTGAACGTGGGGTCGGCCCTCACCGGCAAGGTCGCCGGCGTGCAGGTCGTGCAGGGGAGCGGTGAGCCCGGCTCGGCTCCCTCCATCCTCCTCCGTGGGCCCACCATGCTGAATGCTGCCGGGCGTGACCAGGAGCCCCTCTACATCGTGGACGGGGTGATCCTGGGATCCAACCTGGTCGACCTGGACGCCCTGGACATCCAGAGCATCGAGGTCGTGAAGGGCGCCGCCGCGGCATCGCTGTATGGATCGCGCGCCGCCAACGGCGTGGTGCAGATCCGCACGAAGCGCGGCACGGCCATGGGGGATGATCAGATCCGCTACACCGCCCGGAGCGAGTTCGGCCGGAGTCAGCTCGCCTCCATTCCCGACGCGCTGCTCACCGAGCGGCACCAGTTCCAACTCGACGGGAGCGGTGGATTCGTCCAGACGGACGGGACCACGTGCACGTGGCTCCAGTGCGATTCGCCGGCCCTGGCGGGTCAGTGGGCCGCCCCTGGTGACCCCCACACGGCTTGGAATACGGTTCAGGACCTGGTGTGGCCCGGACAGACCTACAACCAGGTCGAACGGTTCTTCGAGCCCGGCGACTTCCTCCAGAACTATGTGTCCGCGGAAGGACGGTCCGGCGCGACCAACTTCCACGTGTCCATGAGCAACCTCCAGGAAGACGGCGTCATGCCCGGAATCGAGGGCTTCTCGCGGTCCAACCTGCGGGTGAACGTGGACCAGGCGATGAACGAGAAGGTCCAGGTGCAGGCGAGCGCGTTCTACAGCCGCTCCGACCAGGACCGCCTCCCGGGCGGACCGATGTTCGACCTGACCCGGATGCCGGCGGGCGTGGACCTCCTGGCCGAGGATCCCGACGAGCCCGGGGAACTGGTGCTCAACGTGGATCCCACCAATCGGGAGAGCCCGAACCCGCTCTACGAGATGTTCACGCGTGAGTTCGACGAGAGCCACAGCCGTTTCCTGGGAAGCACCAACGTGCGCTTCTCTCCGTCGAGCATGATCGACATCGACGTGAACGGTAGCTACGACCGTCTCGACCGGAATCTGAACGACTACTATCCCAAGAACTTCCGCACGATCGATCCGTCCGCCACGCTGAACGACGGATACCTGCGCAAGTTCCGGAGCCAGACGGAGGCGCTGAACGCCAGCATCACCGCCACGCTCCGCCACGACTTCTCCGAAGGGATCCGCAACAGGACGCAGATCCGCTATCTGTACGAGGACGGGAAGTACCAGGAAGTGAACTCCACCGGCTTCGCCTTCGCGGTCGGGGACGTTCCCTCCTTCGACAACGTGGATCAGAGGAACGTGCGCGCGGGTTCGTACCAGCGCACCATCCAGGCCGACGGGTACTTCGCCATCACGAACTTCGACATCTACGACAAGTACGTGGTGGACGCGCTCGTCCGGAACGACGGAAGCTCCCTCTTCGGCGCGGACGAGCGCCGTCAGTGGTACTACCGCGCGGCCGGTGCCTGGCGAGTGAGCGAGGAGCCCTTCTTCAACATTCCGGGCATCGACGAGTTCAAGCTGCGCTATTCGTTGGGTACCGCGGGTGGCCGCCCCCGCTTCGAGGCGCAGTACGAGACGTACAGCGTCACCGGTGGTCGCGTTACTCCGGTCACGCTGGGGAACGTGGATCTCCGTCCCGAGTCAACGACGGAGCACGAGATCGGCCTGGACGCGTCGATGTTCGACAACCGCGTTTCGTTGAACCTCACCTACGCTCTCGCCAACACCAAGGACCAGATCCTTCCGGTCCCGCAGCCCGCGTACACCGGGTACCAGACCCAGTGGAGGAACGCCGGGGCGGTGGAGAGCAAGTCCTTCGAGGCTTCCCTCGACTGGACCGCCATGGACACCGAGGACATGACCTGGTCCATGCGGGTCCTCTTCGACCGGACCCGGTCCACCATCACCGAGCTGTATGTCCCGCCCTTCAACTACGGCGTGGGTGGCCAGGGGCTCGGCTCCGTCTTCTACGCTCGCGAGGGCGAAGAGGTCGGTACGTTCTACGGCGTGCATTATGCAACCGGGTGTGCCGATCTCCCGACCGGGATGAGCTGTGACGGGTTCGCCGTGAACGACGAAGGATACCTCGTATGGGTGGGGGCTGGTGGCCTCGCCGGAAACAGCTGGGGAACTCCGTCGGGCGATGAAGGTGTCACCGTCCGGGGTGGGAACGTGATGTGGGGCACGCCGTTCGCGGGTGAGTGCGACGACGCCGCCACCGGCGAGCGCACGCTCTATTGCCCGGTGGGGAAGAGCATTCCCGACTTCAACCTGAGCTTCTCCACGACGTTCAACTTCCGGGGTCTCAATCTGTACGCTCTCATGGCCCACAGTGAGGGCTTCGACGTGTACAATCAGCCCCTCCAGTGGGGAACGTTCCGGCGTTTCTCCGGGATCATGGACCAGTCGGGGATCCCTCAGGCGCAGCAGAAGCCCGTGGGATACTATGACGCTCTGTATGGTGTGAGCGGTCTGCAGCCCTCCAACGTGTTCGTCGAGGACGCGAGCTTCACGAAGCTCCGGGAGGTGTCGTTGAGCTACCGCTTCACCGCGGACCAGCTGGCGTCCGTGCCGGGGCTCTCCACGTTCAGTGGGCTCGGCCTCAGCGTCACGGGCAGGAATCTCCTCACTCTCACTGATTACCGCGGCTTCGATCCCGAGGTGGGGATCGGCGGCGGTGAGACCGGGTCCGCGGCTCTGGCGCGTGTGGAGGGATACCAGTATCCCAACTTCCGCACGTTCACTGCCGCGCTCGAACTGATCTTCTGACGGAGCCCGACCAATGAGAAACATCAAGAAAGGATTGCTGGTCGGCTCGATGCTGCTCTTCGGAGTGGCTGGGTGTGCCGATCTCGAGGTGGTCAACCTCAACGACGCCGACGCTGCCCGCGCACTCTCGGCGGCCGGCGACGTTGAGTCGCTGATCACCGGCGGTTACAACACGTGGTTCAACGGCGTGTACTCATACTCCGGACCGGGGCTCTTCCTGAGCA
Organism: Gemmatimonadota bacterium; assembly: GCA_029879725.1. Lineage (GTDB taxonomy): Bacteria > Gemmatimonadota > Gemmatimonadetes > Longimicrobiales > Gaopeijiaceae > JAOUPR01. The sequence continues at coordinate 4,016 of JAOUPR010000017.1, forward strand.
ACTCGGCCTTCCAGCACAACGCCCCGTGGGCCAACGCCGGGATGGAGAAGTACGGCCGGCTTCCCCGGGTGCCCATCGTGAACGACGCGGCGGATCCGTACTACGGGAACTTCACCCGCCCGTGGTACTACTCGTACCGCGCCATCGCGGCGACGTCCGACGGGCTCCGCGCCCTGGACGATCCCGCCATCGCGGACGAGCTCGGGGCGGCGGACGTGCTCCGGGACCGTGCCTTCGCCCGTCTGGTTCTGGGCGTGGCCCACGCCACTCTCGCGGTCCTGTACGACCAGGGATTCGTGGTGGACGAGACCACCGACGTGCTCGTCGAGCAGACACCGGTCTCGTACTCCGAGATGATGAACGCGGCGTTCGGGTATTTCGACGAAGCGATCAGTCTTGCGGGTCAGGGAACCTTCTCCTTCCCCACCAACTGGATGCAAGCCGATGTGACGTCGGCGAACCTTCCGGCGCTGGTTCGGTCGTTGAAGGCCCGGTATCGGGCCGCGATGGCCCGTACGCCGGCGGAGCGGGCGGCGGTGAACTGGAGCCAGGTGGTCGCGGACGTGGACGCGGGCATCTCCGCGTCGTTCGTGGTCGAGGCCGATTGGAACACCGGCTGGGACAACGAGGTCATCGGGTATGGCCAGTACCCCGGATGGACCGAGGTCGCCTACTGGATCTACGGGATGGCCGACCAGTCCGGGAACTACCAGACCTGGTTGGACCTCACGCTCTCCACCAAGGATCCGAACCCAGGTGGCGTGGCCATGCTCATCGTGACGCCGGACCTGCGGTTCCCGCAGGGCGCGACGGTGGCCGAGCAGCGGGCGGCGCCGGGAACGTACCTCGAGTCACCCAGCAGCATCGCCAACGTGTGGGCTCGCCCGGATCGTGGAACGTGGCGGTGGTCGTACTACCGCCAGTACCGGTACCAGGACTACTACGACGGCGTTCTCGACTACAACGAGATCAACCACACCGAGATGCGGCTCCTCAAGGCCGAGGGACTGTACCGTGCGGGTGACCTGGCCGGAGCGGCCGCGATCATCAACGAGACGCGAGTGCCCAACGGCCTGAACGCGACGGATGCGGCGGGGCTCAACACGAGCTGCGTCCCGAAGCTGCCGGACGGCGCGTGTGGTGATCTCTGGGAGATGCTGAAGTGGGAGAAGAGGATGGAGGTCAACATGGAGGGCCTGTTGGGCGCTCCGTGGTACTTCGACGGGCGCGGGTGGGGCGACCATTGGGTCGGTACGCCCCTTCAGTTCCCCGCACCCTGCCGTGAACTTCAGGTACTCAACATCCTGCCGTGCTATAGCTTCGGAGGCGCGGGCGGAGACATGGCGGCGACCGGGAGCACGTACGCCTGGCCGTTCGAGAGTTGAGGACCGAGTGGCGTGTCTAGCCTGACGGGCTGACGCGAAAAAGAGGGGGTACGATCTCGAGATCGTACCCCCTCTCCGATTTTCTGCGATGGGCGACGCGGTGCCTGGTCAGACCCAGAAGGAAGTGGGCGATACGCCGTCGTGCAACCCGGTCTTCTTGGGTGGGGGAGTCTGGGAGTCGTCGTCGGGACGAGGATACCGCGGGGCCGTGAGGCTCGAACAGGACACCAAGAACATGAGTCCCGCAGCGAGAAATAGACGTGACCACTTCATGAGATCATCCTTCCAGTGCCGGTCGATCCGGCGCGGAGCAGAGAGTCCAGTCCGCCCGTTCACAGGTTGATACCGATTCGCGAATCCCGAGGTTCCCCGATCCGGCAACATTTCACACGGTCCAAAGGTATAGGAATGGGCCTTCTCGACCGATAGGAACCACTCCCATCCAGATCGATACTCCCATGCCAGAACCTCGTTCGTTCAACAATACGCTGCTTCTCGTCGCTCCGCTCGCGGTCGGGTTGTTTCACACCGGGCCGATCCACGCTCAGGAGGTGTCGTCGCCTCGGGTGGGCGTGGGATTCGTTTCCAACGCCCCCGAGCAGATGGCTGGGGCGAGCGCGTACTTCGTCCTCCCCGTCGCCGGTGGTCTGGGGCTCTACGTCGACGGCAAGTGGGACGTGGACAGCCCGTCCGGGGACGTTGCCTTCGACCCCACGCTCACGGCGGCGGAGGCCGAAGCGCAGATCGCCGATATCCAGCAGATGGATCTGGTCGAAAGCTGGCAGACGTTCAACGTGGCGCTCGTTCGGCCGATCTCCCCGTCTTTGATGTTCTACGCCGGTGCGGGGTACGTGCGCACTCATCCGTATCGCGAGTATTACGAGCCCACACAGGAGATGGGGCGGGCGGGATTCTTCTGGGTCGGATCGCCGGAGGAGGAGGGATCGGACGTCAACCTCCTGGTGGGGGCCATGTTCCGCATTACGCGCCTCCTCAACATTCAGACCGGGTTCGAGACCCTGCCCAAGGGCTTCACTGTGGGCGTGTCTTTGAGGCTCCCGCCGCAGTAGGTGCCGTTTCCGAAGGATTCCCGTCAACGAAGCAGCAAGGAGGGTAGAATGATGGCTTCCCGAAGAGGTCTTCTTCTCGCCGTGATGGCCGCCTTGGCACTGTCGGTGGGCGCGTGTGCCACCACCAAACCTCAGAACTCATCCAACCCCGACCTCCTCACGCAGGAGGAGATCATGGGGGCCGGTGCGAGGAATCTCCACGAAGTCGTGCAGCGTCTCCGGCCGCGCTGGCTGCGAGCCCGTGCCGCGGACCGGAGCTTCGGGTCATCGGTCGAGATCGTGGTGTACCAGAATCAGACCTTCCTCGGGAATACGGAGACGCTGGCCCAGATCTCTCCGTCCATGGCCTACGAGATGCGTTGGCTGGACGGCACGACCGCCGCGGCGACGTTGCCGGGGTTGGGGTCCGGAAGAATCGTCGCCGGCGCCATCGTCATCAAGACGCAGCCTCCGGGATCCTGATCGTCGCCGTTGCTGTGCTTCTCGTATGGATCGAAGCGAGGCGGGGCCGTCAGTTCCCCACGGTCCCGCCTCGACGGGTCCACACCGCGATGACGCCGCACTGCGCGTCCGGATTCAGGAACTCGGGAGGGATGGAACTGAGCCCCCGGTAGATCTCGATGGCCTCCACCGCGCCGGGTGACACGACGTCATCGATACGGAAGCCGCCTGGGCCCCCGGTCGTGGACGGTCGATTGGCGAGCATCCCGTCCACGAACACCTGAGGCGAACATCTACGTCCCAGGCTCCTCCCCATGTGGATGACCGGCCGATTCCCCCGACCCTCCGACGACACCTCCACGCCGGGCACGGACCGTAGTACGTCCGACAGGTACATCGGACGGCGCGATTCGATCTCGCTACGGGTGATGAACGTGCCCATTCCGGTGTCCTTGCGATGCCGGAACCCGTCCAGCAAAGGGCTCGGGTCGACGTCGTACCAGACGATCACCTCGATGGGGGCGAGCACGATGGCCTCGGTGTCGAGCCGGATCACTACCTGGATGAGCCGGTGACCGTCGAAGTGGAGCACCGCGGACGAATTGGTCTTGTACCCCATCCGCTCCGCCCGGACCTGGACCGCGGACTGGCGATGGACAATGAGTTCGAAAGCGCCGAGGGAGTCCGTCTCGGTCCTGGTGAGGAAGGTCCCGTCCACCCGTCGAAGGGAGATCTGCGCATCGGAGAGCGGCTCCTCCGTGTCGTCGGCGATCACATGTCCGATGATCCGGACCTGATCCTGTCCCTGCGCAACCCAGGGCAGGAGCAGCACCCAGAGCAGAGTCACGACGAGTGTTCGCGTCGGTCGCACGGATAGGACTCCTGACGTATCGCCTCGTGGCATCGACAGTCCGTCAAACCCCGGGAGCCGTACCGCGGTTCCCCTGAGCAGGGACCGTTTGTTCCGGTCTCGGTCCTCCCTCTTCTCAGGGTACGCTATCCCGGCTCTCGCGAGATCGCAATGCTCGCGATGGCCTCCGGTCGTGGGGCTTGGGATGGCCGAGACGTTCCGACACACCCCGCCGGCGTAGTATGGCGTCCCGGTCGTGAAACGTGCGTTCGGGGTGCCTTCCGGCCCATATTGGACCAGAGGCGTCCCTCAAGGGTGGGGCGCCGCCCAACACCCACAGGAGAGGATCGGATGTCCGTACCCATTCGCACGCTTGCAGTCCTGGCCCTGATCGGTACCGTGGCCGCGATGCCGGGATCGGCCCAGATCGCTGCTCGGGCCACCTACCTGGCCGACGGCTCGTTCGAGCTCCCGCTCCCGGGCGCGGAGGGTCCGGTGGATCCCAGGGGGATGGCCGTGGCGCCGGATGGCTCGGTCCACGTGGTGGACCGCGAAGGGCGCGTGTTCGTCTTCGACGCGGCGGGCGGTGCGGTGCGCAGCTACGGTGCCGGTGAGCTCATGCGTCCGGTATCCATCGCCTTCGACGACACGGGCAGGGCCTACGTACTGGACGGAGACGCCAAGCAGATCCGCGTGTTCGATGCCGAGGGGAAGGCGCGCTACGTCATCGGGGGGGCCACGGGCGGTGTGGCTCGCCTCAACGAGCCCACCGGGGTCGCCGTGGGTCCGGGTGGTTTCGTCTATGTCCTCGACAAGGGCGGTAACGCCGTCCGGATCTTCGGTCGTGACGGCGCCTTCGTGCGGAACCTGGGGATGGGTACGGCCGTCACCGAGCCCACCGGGATCGCCGTGGACGGAGACGGACGGATCCTGATCTCCGACAAGAACTCCCCTTCCAGGCTCTTCGAGTTCCCACCCTTCCACATGATCCCCTGGACGGGAGCCGCACCCCCCACTCCGGTGGACCTCGGTTCGGCGACGGAGCCTTCCGCGGTCGCGGTGGACGGGTCCGGGGTCACGGTGGTCATGGACGGCAAGGAGCAGCGGGCGTGGGAGGGTGATCGGGCCAACGAGAACGCCCGGCCCCAGAACCGGCCGCTCTATGGGGGGCGGGGCACCGGGCGTGGATCCTTCCGGGACGCGGTGGCGGTGGCCTTCACGCCCGAGGGCCAACTCCTGATCCTGGACCGGGAAGGGCGCAAGGTGGAGCGTCTGCGGATGGCCGCCACCAGCGGCCGGACTCCCCTGACGTGGAGCTACTCCGTCCGCGTGAGCCAGCTCCCGCCCAACCTGGACGCCGCGGTGATGGACGTGTTCGGCTCCGATCCCACGGTGCCCCAGTTCGCCGTATCCCTGGCGGAGGGTCGTGACGTCTCGGTGGGATGGGGTACGCCACGGAAGTACGCCGATTTCTACGGTGACAACTTCGACTCCTTCGGGCTGCCGGCGTCCGGGGCGGACGGGACGTTCCACACACAGTTCGGCAGTCGCCCCGGGGCCATGGCGGTCAACGATACGATCCTGGTCGTGGTGGAGCCCGACCGGAACCGGTTCCTCGTGTTCGACGTGCGTGACGGGTCGAGCCTGGGATCCTTCGGGGACAACTATGACGACGACCGCCGGCTGAGGAGGCCCACCGGAGTGGCCATGTTCTCCGACGCCAGCGTGGTCATCGCCGACGGCGGGAACGGGAGGATCGCGGGATTCAGCTCGGATCTTGCTTCGCTTCTCGCTTCCTTCCCCTTCCCGGAGGTCGAGGGAGTGGCCATCTCCCCGGCCGGTGAGCTCGTCGCCTGGAACCGTCAGGGTGGCGGACTCTCCCGGATTCCCCTGGATGGTGCGCCCCCGGAGCCGCTGTCCGCCGACGTCGTTCCCGGGCCCGTGCAGGACGTGACCTTCGACGCCGAGGGCTACGTCTTCATCCTGGAGAAGGAGACGAGCCGGGTGACCGTGGTGGATCCCGCCATGGAGCACATCGTGGTGCGGGTCGGTGGATCGGATCCGGACTTCCGCGGCACACAGGTGTCGGTGGACGGCGTCGGGAACATCTACGTCGCCAACATCGAGCGCGGGCTCACCCGCGTGTATCGCTGGGATCGCCTGGACTGATCTCCGGGCACTCCGACCCGGTGCTCGCCGGGTCGGGGTGCCGGCCATCCGCCCGGCTCCGCCGCTTCCTCAGGAAGTGGCGGAGCCGCAGATGGTCTTCCCGTTCCCGCTCGTCCAGGAGGCGGGACATGTGGTTGATGGCCGCGGCGAGGTCGGGGTCCACCCGGTGCTCCAGCGCGCGGACCTGACGGGAGGTCCGGGCCACCGAACGGCCCAACCGTCTCAGGAGCATCTCCCGCGGGGCCGCCTCCAGGAGGAGCTCGGCCAGGACCTCGAAGGCTCCCGCCGCGCTCACCGTGGCGGCCGGGGTGGGGCCGGGCGCCGTCCCGCGGGCTTCCAGGGTACGACGGATCCCGGGGGCTCGGGACACGTCCCACACGGTGATCCCCCAGAGCTGGGCGGACTCCATCTCCACCGTCTTGTCCCCGGGGGCGAGGCCCGCGACGGAGAGTCCGGGCGAGCCTTCGCCGGCCAGCGCGTCCACCAGCTCCGGATAGGCCCGGTCCGCCGCGCGGGCGATGCTTTCCCGTGCATCCACGGCCGGACGCGCGTGGGTGAGCAACTCCCGCACCAGCGCCTCCCGCTTCCGGCGGAGGAGCGCGGTGCCCTCGCGCACGCGCTCCAGCTTCCTCAGCGATCGGAGGAGGTTCAGCCGCGTGGGCGAGACGCGCAGGAGGCGGCTCATGACGGAGCCTCCTCGCCGGCCTGGGCGGAATCCACGCGGTGGGCTCGCCAGATGTCGTCCGGGATGCGCGTCAGCTCGCTGCGCGGGAAGCCCTCCATGAGGGCCCATCCGCGATCCAGCGTCTCCCGAAGGGTACGGCGCGCGGCACCCTGGCCGACGAACTCCTCCTCGAAGCGGTCGGCGAAGCTCATGGCCATGCGGTCGGGTGGGGAGAGGCTGGCCTCCCCCACGATGGCCGCCGTCAGGCGCGCCTCGCGTCCCCGGGCGTAGAGCGCGTAGAGTTGATGGGCCCACGCGCGGTGTTCCGGCACGGTTCGTCCTTCCCCGATCCCGGCGTTCATGAGGCGGGAGAGGGAGGGGAGCACGTCGATGGGAGGGGACACCCCCTTCCGGTGGAGCTCCCGGCTCAGCACGAGTTGCCCTTCGGTGATGTACCCGGTGAGGTCGGGGATGGGGTGGGTGATATCGTCGTCGGGCATGGTCAGGATGGGGATCTGCGTGACGGACCCACCGCGGCCCTCGGCGATCCCGGCCCTCTCGAAGAGGGAGGCCAGGTCCGTGTACATGTACCCGGGGTACCCCCGGCGCCCGGGGATCTCCTCTCTGGCCGCACCCACCTCCCGGAGGGCGTCGCAGTAGTGGAGCATGTCGGCGATGACGACCAGGACGTGGAGCCCCTCCTCGAAGGCCAGGAACTCCGCCTGGGTGAGGGCGATGCGGGGGGCGAGGAGTCGTTCGATGGTGGGGTCGCCCGCTCGGTTCAGGTAGACCACGCTCCGTGACGACACGCCGGCTTCGTCCATCCGCTCGAGGAAGCGGCGGGCCTCCCGATCGGTGATCCCCAACCCCACGAAGATCGTCGCGAAGGGCTCGCCCCGCGGGGCACGGGCCCAGGTGGCGATGCGGGCGGCGACCTCCATCCCGGGCAGGCCGGGCCCCGAGAAGACCGGAAGTTTCTGCCCGCGCACCAGGGTGTTCAGTCCGTCCACGGCGGAGAGGCCGGTCTCGATGAAGTCCGACGGTGGGAGTCGGCGAACGGGGTTCAGCGGCGAGCCGTCCAGGGGGAGGAGGGCGGACCCAACCGGCTCGGGGAGTCCGTCCAGCGCGGTGCCCCCGCCGCTCAGCACGCGGCCGAGGAGCTCGCTTCCCACGATCGCCCGGGACACCTCTCCCGTGAGGGTGACGACCACGCGCCCCGGCGCCAGCCCCACCGTGTCCTCCAGGAGCTGGACCACGGCCAGGGTATCGGAGACCTCGATCAGCTGTCCCGACCGGGAAGGGTCGTCCGGCGACTCCAGGACCACCCTCTCGCCCAGGGCCATTCCCGGGACCCCCCGGAGGAAGAGGAGGGGTCCCGAAGCACCGGCCGCGCCGTGGAGCTTGATCACGGGGGCGCTCATGGCACGCCTTCCCCTGGCACGCCTTCCCCTGGCACGCCCTCCCCTGAGACGCCCTCAGGGGAGTCGCCCTCACCGTGGACGTCGTCATGATCGGGGTCGTCACCCGCCGCCGACGCGGTCCCGGGTGGGTCTTCCGGCGAGCGCATCATCCGCGGGAGGGCCTCCACAAGCCGATCGACCTCGGCCGTCCTGGCGTCTCCATCCATGCTCCGCAGCCGGAGGAGGGCGGAGCGCAGCTCGCCCACCGGGAGGGCGTCCAGGCGCCTGCCGGCTTCCAGCGCCGCCGACCCCTCGGTGAAGACCCGGTACGCGAGCGTCGCCAGTTCGTGGGTGCGGGGAAGGGGGGAGTAGGAATCGACGGGATCGAAGGCGTTCTGCGTGAGCACGACCTCGCGGATGAGTTCCGCGGCGTCCAGGATGAATCGTTCCCGGTCCTGGAGGGCGTCGCGCCCCAGGAGGGAGGCGATCTCCTCCAACTCCCGATCCCGGCGGAGGAGCTCCAGGATCCGGCGCCGGAGGGCGGCCCACCCTTCACCGGCGTGCTCCTCCATCCAGGCGGTCACCTCCGACACGAAGAGCGAGTAGGACGTCTCCAGGTCCACCGCGGGGAAGCTGCGGCGCTGAGCCAGCCGGGGGTCCAGCGCCCACATGGCGCCGGCCACGCGCAAGGCGGCCTGGGTCACCGGCTCGGAAAGGTCGCCTCCCGGTGGGGACACGCTCCCGATGAAGGTCAGGACGCCCTCGCGCTCGGGCGTTCCGGTGGTGCGGACGCGTCCCGCGCGCTCGCAGTATCGTCCCAGTCGGTTGGCGAGGTAGGTGGGGTATCCTTCCTCCCCCGGCATCTCCTGGAGGCGCGCCCCCAACTCCCTGAGCGCCTCGGCCCAGCGCGAGATGCTGTCGGCCATGACCGCCACGCGGTACCCCATGTCGCGGTAGTACTCACCGATGGTCATCCCCAGGTAGATGGAGGCTTCCCGCGCGGCCACCGGCATGTTCGACGTGTTGACCACCAGGACCGTGCGTTCCATGAGGGAGCGGCCGGTGCGTGGATCCTCCAGGGTGGGAAACTCGGCGAGAAGCTCGGCGATCTCGTTTCCTCGTTCTCCGCACCCGATGAAGACCACCACGTCCGCGTCTCCGAACTTCGCCAGCGACTGCTCCACCACGGTCTTCCCCGTGCCGAACCCGCCGGGGAGCGCCACGCTTCCTCCTTCGGCCACCGGGAAGAGCAGGTCCAGGACGCGCTGACCCGTGACGAAGGGGCGCGCGCCGGCCAGGCGGGTGCCGCAGGGCCGCGGGGTGCGCACCGGCCAGCGATGGGCCAGGGCCAGGGGAGTCCCGTCCTCCAGCGTGACCACGGGCTCGGCGACGGTGTGGAGCCCCGGAGTCACTTCGGCCGCCGTGCCCGAGACCCCGGGAGGAACCATGACACGGTGTGCGAACCCCATCCCCTCGTCCACCTCACCGAGGAGATCGCCTTCCTGGAGCGGCTGTCCCGGGTGGATGGCGGCGCGGAAGTCCCACTCGCGGGCCGGATCCAGGAAGGATGCCTCGAGCCCGGACGAGAGGAAGATCCCGCCCCGGGACGCGATTTCCGTGAGGCGCCGACCCACTCCGTCCATCACCGTTCCCAGGAGTCCCGGTCCGAGGGTGGCCTCGAGGGGCCGCCCGGTGGGCGACACGGGCTCGCCCACGCGGAGGCCCCGGGTGTCTTCGTAGACCTGGATGGTGGCATGCACTCCGTCGGTCCGCACCACTTCGCCCAGGAGGCCGACTTCACCCACCCGCACCAGCTCGTAGAGCGCGACCCGGGGGAGGGGTGTCGCCTCCACCAGGGATCCGCTCACACGGAAGACGCGAGGCTCGCCTGCGTTCATTGCAGCCTCACCCTGTATCCGATGGCCCGCCGGAGCAGCTCGGTCACGTACGCTTCCGCCTCACCGGGGCGGGCCGACGAGGCGGGGGCCGGGAAGGGGATCAGGAGGGGGAGCCCCGTGCGCGTGTGTCTGGGCGAAGACACGCCCAGGTCCGGGGCCAGGTCCTCCTGCACCAGGATCACCCCCACGGACGCGTCTTCCATCATCTCCTCCAGCACCCGACGGGCGGCGTCGGGAGAATCGGTGACGGTAGGCTCCAACCCCGCCAGGTGGAAGCCCGCTGCCGCGGCCGTTCCGCTCAGCACACCCACGCGATACTTCACCCGACCCCTCCTCCCCGGTGGAGTCCCATGGACGCCGACCAGACCATCCGCCGCAGACCCACCACCTCCCGCCGGAGCCGGAGGACGAAGAGGAGGACCGGGACGGCCGATACCGGGGCCTCCCGCCGCCGTCTCCGGAGCAGGGTGACGCGGGCGTCGAGGATGCGTTCCTCCATCTCCCCGGGGGTGGGGACGGGCTCGTGGAAGGCCGGCTCGTACATCGTCCCCCGGAGGATCCCCCGGAGGGCCTGGAAGGAGGCACGTCGCGCTCCTGTGGCCGCGCAGTGGAGGAAGCCCTCCAGGGCGAGCGCGGAGCCCCTGTGGACGAAGAGGTCCGGGATCTCCCGCTCGGTTCCGGCCTCCGCCAGGAGGAGCGCGTGGACGATGTTCCAGGCGTCGATGGAGCCCGCCACGAAGTCGGCCATGGCGGATCCGCCCGCCCGGGCCGCGGCGGTGGCCTCCCGGGCGAAGCTCCCGGCCAGCGCCGACTCGGCCCGGAAGAGGTCCGGCCGCGCCTGGCGGGCTTCCTCGAGGAGGGGCGGCCCCAGGGGATGTCCCCACGCCACCAGCGTGGCGGCCACCCTCCCGGGAGTGGGAGCCTCCGCGAGGGTGGCCAGCGCCTTCCCGGTCAGGGTGGGGGTGGGGATCGACCCGCGAAGGCGTTCCGCCGCGGGCGTTCCCGCCGCCGCCCCCCGGAAGAGGGCGCGAACGCTGCGCAGATCCTCCTCCAGGAAGAGGGGTGCCAGCAGCTCCGTCCGCGGGCGGGCCCAGAGGGCCAGGACGGCGATCCTGTCGGCGTGGGACCTCTGGATGGCCACCTCCACCTCCTCGGGGCGGGTGGTGCGATGAGGGAGGAACGGCGCGTAGGGGGTGGCACGGAGGAGGTGCGCGACGCCCGAGATGTCGGGAGCTCGCCCCAGGGCGGACACCCGGTCGCGGGGGATCAGGTGCCCCTCCAGGCCCCGGGCCCGGGCGGAAAGCGCCTCCCACCCCGGGGTCATCCCTCCGCCTCCCGCACGACGGCGATGGCCAGCTCCGGCCAGGCGTGCTGGAGCGCCTGGGAGAGGGACGCGTCCACCTCCGTGCATCCGTCCGCCGAGTATGCCGTGAACCCCATGGGAGCGTCGGGAAGGGTCTCCACCGTGACCTCGTGACCCCGGCTCCGGACTTCGGCCGTGGCGTCGGCGAGGGGCCGCGCGAGGGAGGGGGGCGCCCTCACCGCCACGGGCCCGGGGGGGAGTCGGTCCAACGCCGCCTGGAGCCGCGAGGGGAGGGACGCGACGTAGGTGGGATCCCCGTCGGCGTGAGACAGGCGGGCGCGAACGGCCTCCTCCACGCGTCGGAGAAGGTGACGGCGCGCGCTCAGGATGGCCTCGCGCGCCTCCCCCTCCGCGCGCGCGAGCGTCCGGCGCGCGTCCTCGCCCGCCTCCGCCTCGACGCGGGCGCGGTGTTCGCGCGTCCTGACTTCGATGAGGCGATGGGACGCTTCGCGTATACGCTCCGCCTCACCGCGTGCTCGCTCGAGTTCGTCGGCGCGGTTCAGGGCGCCCTGCCTGCGCAGGGCGTCCAGGAGTTCGGCGAGAGCCATGGCGGCGCTCCTCAGCCTCCGCCACCCAGGAGGATCATCACCGCCACCACGAACCCCAGGATCACCATGGTCTCGGGGATGGCGACCAGGATGATCACGGTGGCGCTCAGCTCGGGCTTCTCGGCCAGGGTGGCCGCCCCGGCGGCTCCGATCTTCGACTGCGCCCACGCCGTGGCCAGCGCGGGGAGGGCGACCGCCAGGGCCGCCGCGAGGGATGTCCAGACGATGCTCATGCGTCCTCCCTGGATGGGGAATGCGTTTCGGGCATCCAGTGCCCGAAGGGTTCGTACCGGGTTCCACCGGGACTGTAGAACGTCCCGAAGAACTCGACGTAGTGGAGTCGCAGGGCGTGGAGGGCGGGGCTGAACACGCCCAGGGCGAAGTTCACCAGGTGGAAGAGGAGGGCGAAGAGGGAGCCGACCACCACGCTTCCCAGCGTCCCCACCATCCGGTTGGCCGCCGCGGCCATCATGACCGAGGCGGTGCCCACCGCCATGACGCGGGCGTACGAGAGGATGTGCCCCAGCGTCGTGACCAGCTCCGTGGGCCCCAGGATCCCCTCCACGACCACCAACACCGGGAAGAGGACCAGGATCATGATCACCGCGGGGGTGAAGAACGCGCCCGGGAGCACGTCCACCGCCGCGAGGATGGCCAGGATGACCATGACGACCATGAACAGGGTCACTCCCGGCCCCAGGGCGGCGCGCCGCCCCTCGCGGAGGCGGGTCACCAGATTCAGGACGAGGCCGAGGAGGGTGTGCACGACGCCGATGGCGAGGGCCAGCCCCAGGAACGGGAGAAGCGCCTCCTCGCGGTGGAGGGCGAGGGCGCGCATCCCGAAGAGGAGGGCGCCGGCGTCCCCGAACAGCTCTCCGTACAGGAATCCGAAGATGATGGTGAAGGCGGCGCACGCCCCCGCGATCTCCGCGACCGACTGGCGTACCCCCCCCTCCACTGCGTTGCGGCGCAGGAGGAGGGCGGCGCCCGCCAGAACGCCGCCGTACCCCACGTCACCCAGCACGACGCCGAAGAACATGGGGAAGAACACGGCGAGGAAGGGCGTGGGGTCGATGCTCCCGTAGGTGGGGAGGGGGAGGATCCCCACGAGAAGCTCGAAGGGTCGGAAGAGCCTGGGATTGTGGAGGGTGACCGGCACTTCTTCTCCTGCCCACTCCGCGCGGGACACCTCCTCCAGCACGGCGAGGTCTCCGAAGCGCTCTCCCAGCGAGCGTTCCAGGTCGTGGAGGAGCCCCGCCGGGAGCCACCCCTCCAGGACGAAGGCATGGTCGGTGAGGCCCACCGACCCGCGCGCGCCGGCGCGTTCGAGCTCGTCGTTCACGGCGATCTCCGTCTCCTGGAGGGCCGCGCGGCTGCTCGCGCGGAGAGATTCCATCCGGGTAGCCACCTCGGCGAGGGCGCCGGGGATCGCTTCCAGCCTCTCGACCACCCGGGGAATGGCCTGGACCGGGGTCAGTCCACGCTCGACTCCCGGAAGCTGGATCTCCTCCACGCGGGCCTCCCGGAAGAGCTCCTCCAGCCGCGTGTCGGAGGCGCGGGACACCAGGATCAGGTGGGCCGACTCTCCCGTCTCCAACTCCTGGGTCCACATCTCGAACTCGTCCCCGAGGAGCTTCGTGAGTCCCTCGCGGAGCAGGCTCACGGGGCGCTGGCGCTCCCGGGGAAGGATCACGTGGTAGGCGGCGGCGTCGGGCCACTGCGTCGCGGCCTCCGCCAATGCCTGGAACGAAGAGAAGTACAGTCGGTAACGGGCCAGGAGGGCCCGCTCCTCCTCCAACGATCGTCGCCGTTCGGCTTCCCGCGCCACGTCCCGCCCCACCCGCCGTGCGCGTCGGAGGCGGCGCGCCAGGACCGCCCTCTCCGGAAGAGTCGGGGCCGGGAGGCGGAGGGAAGGATCCCGTTCGAGCCGGTCCAGGGTGGAGCGCAACGTGTCGGAGATCCGCGACAGTTGCCGGAGGTGGCGCTCCTGTGCCCGGTCGGGTTCCATGAGGAGTACGTCCGCGGACTCGGCGGGAGAAGCCAGGTGGAGGCGGCCGAAGTCCTGCAGGCGTTCCAATACCTCCGGGAGGATGCCGACGGGGGCGAGGATCCGGATCCTCGACATGGGAAGGATCATGGATCCGTCTCCGAGGAGGCGAAGAGGCGCCGGAACACGGCGTCGGCCAGGCGGGCGACCTCGGCGTCGGGGATGCTTCCCAGGAACTCGGTGCGCCGGGCCGCCTCCCTGGCGACTTCGGCCACGCGGCGGCGGGTGCGCTCGTCGATCTCGTCGCGGATCTTCCGAGCGGCCTGGTCGAGGGAGGCTTCCGACTCGCCCTCGGCTCGCGCCGCCTCCGCGCGGGCCCGCTCCACGATGGCGGCTGCCTGGGCCCTGGCTTCGGCAAGGAGATCCTCCAACTCCTGTTCGCACTCCAGGAGCTCGGCGAGGTGACTCGCCCGGGGCAGGGGATGGGATCCGGACCCACGTTCCATGGTCGCCCCCCTTCTCGGCGCCACGAGGTCATCCTGTTGTACCCTCCCGCTCCCGAAAGGTAGTGGTGCGCGAAGTCGCGCATGAAGTCCCCGGATCCTGATGTGGAAGTGGGGAATCCCCCTACAGGCGATGAGGGGATTCACCCCCTTTCGGGGCCGGCGGGTGGGGCGTGTATTCAGGTATGCTGCGAGGGCTCCTCCCGGCCCCCGTGGTGTCCTGCCCCGGCACTGCCTCGACGCGCGTCGTCTCCCTACCCGTGCGTCCCTGTACCGGGCGTTGCCCCTGGTCGTGGAGGTTTGCCCTCCGCCCGTCGGATGGGCTGTCTCGATAGAGTCGCGGTTCCATACCGTCATCCAGGGAGATGTGCGCATGTACTTCCCATCCACCCACGCGTGGTCCCGTCAGGAGACACTCGGGGAACACATGGAACGCCGGGGAGTCAGCCGGCGGGATTTCCTCCAGTTCTGCGGCGAGATCTGCGTCATGCTGGGGATCAGCCAGGCGCTGACCCCGCGAGTCGCCGAGGCGCTCCAGAACGTTCGTCGCCCTTCGGTGATCTGGCTCCAACTCCAGGAATGCACCGGCTGCGTGGAGAGTGTTCTACGCACCGCGGACCCGACCATCGGCGACCTGGTCCTCGACCTGGTGTCGCTGGACTACCAGCACACGCTCATGGCCGCCGCCGGCGACGCCGCCGAGGCCGCGCTCCACGCGTCCATGGAGGAGAACCACGGGGGATACATCCTTCTGGTGACGGGGTCGGTGCCGCTGGAGGAGAACGGGATCTACCTCACCATCGGAGGGCGCACCGGGCTGGAGATCATCCGGGAGGCCGCGGAGGGGGCGGCGGCGGTCATCGCCATCGGGGCGTGCGCCCACTTCGGGTCCGTGCAGTCGGCGCGCCCGAATCCCACCGGGGCGGTGGGGATCTCGGAGATCGTGACCGACAAGCCGGTGGTGAACATCGCCGGGTGCCCGCCCATCGGCGACGTGGTCACGGCCACCGTGGTCCACTACCTCACCTTCGGACGCCTCCCCGAGCTGGACGGAGACGGCCGACCCCTCTTCGCGTACGGCGCGCGCATCCACGACCAGTGCCCCCGCCGGGCCCACTTCGACGCCGGCCAGTACGTGGAGGAGTTCGACGACGAGGGCGCCCGCAAGGCGTGGTGCCTGTATCAGGTGGGGTGCAAGGGACCGGCGACCTTCTCTCCGTGCCCCATCTTCCAGTGGAACGACCACACCGACTGGCCCATCGGCGCCGGTCATCCCTGCATCGGGTGCACCGAGCGCCACTTCTGGGACACGATGACCCCCTTCTACAAGCGCCTTCCCGACGTGGCCGGGTTCGGCGTGGAGCGCAACGCCGACCTCTTCGGGGCGGCGGCGGCCATCGGCGCGGTGGCGGGGGTCGCGGCCCACGCGGCGGCCACCGGAGTGCACCGGGCGCGCCAGAAGAAGGCGGGGATCCCGCTCCCGGTGGTTCCGGATGTGGGTGGCGGGGCTCCGGCTCCCAGCAAGCCCTCGGGCGAGGAGGAATCCAATGGCTAAGGTCGTGGTCGATCCCATCACCCGTATCGAGGGTCATCTGCGGATCGAGGTCCAGGAGGAAGGGGGGCGCATCGCCAATGCGTGGGCGTCCTCCACCCAGTTCCGCGGCATCGAGACCATCCTGGAGGGGCGCGACCCCCGCGATGCCTGGGCGTTCACCCAGCGGATCTGCGGCGTCTGCACCGTGGTGCACGCCATCACGTCGTGCAGGGCCGTGGAGGACGCCCTGGGGATCGAGGTGCCGCCGGCGGGTGGGCTCATCCGCAATCTCGTCCACGGGATGCAGACGGTGCAGGACCACGTGATCCACTTCTACCATCTCCACGCGCTGGACTGGGTGGACGTGGTGAGCGCGCTGTCGGCGAACCCGGCGGCGACGTCGCAGTTGGCGCGCAGCCTTTCGCCGTGGCCCAACAACTCGGCCACGTACTTCGCCGAGGTGCAGGACCGCGTGCGCCGCTTCGTGGAGTCGGGGCAGCTCGGCATCTTCACCAACGGCTACTGGGGCCACCCGGCGTACAAGCTCCCGCCCGAGGCCAACCTCATGGCCGTGGCCCACTACCTGGAGGCGCTGGACTGGCAGCGGGACGTGATCCGCGTCCACACCATCTTCGGCGGGAAGAACCCCCACCCCAACTTCCTGGTGGGGGGGATGGCCTCGGCCATCAACCTGGAGGACACCGGGACCATCAACGCCGAGAGCTTCTCCAAGATCCAGGGGATGATCAAGCGCGCCCGCCGCTTCGTGGACGAGGTGTACTGGCCGGACCTGCTGGCCGTGGCGTCGTTCTACAAGGAATGGGCGTCCATCGGCGGCGGGGTGCCCAACTACCTCTCCGTGGGCGAGTACCCGGACAACGGGCAGTGGAGGGACACCGACTCCCTGTACTTCCCCCGGGGCGTGATCATGGACCGCAACCTTTCGGAGGTGCTCCCCTACGACCACGAGAAGGTGAAGGAGTACGTCACCAGCTCCTGGTACGACTACGAGGGAGGCGACGGCGTGTCGCTCCATCCGTGGGACGGGGAGACGGTGCCCCACTACACCGGGCCCGAGCCCCCGTGGTCCTACCTCCAGGATCACGACAAGTACACCTGGATGAAGGCGCCGAGGTACGACGACCGTCCCATGGAGGTCGGGCCGCTGGCGCGCGCCCTGGTGGCCTATGCCTCCGGGCACCAGGACACCCGCGACGTGGTCAACGACGCACTCGGACGGCTGGGCGTGGGTCCGGCGGCGCTCTTCTCCACGCTGGGCCGCACCGCGGCGCGTGGGGTGGAGACCGTCCTCCTGGCGAAGAAGCTGGAGGACTGGTTCGACGCGCTGGTCGCGCGGGTCCGGTCCGGGGACACCACCACCTTCAACGGCGAGTACTGGGATCCCTCCACGTGGCCGCGGTCGGCCCGTGGATACGGCTTCCTGGAGGCCGCCCGGGGCGCCCTGGGTCACTGGGTCCAGATCGAGAACGGCGCCATCAAGCACTACCAGTGCGTGGTGCCCAGCACCTGGAACTGCTCACCGCGGGACGCCAACGGGGCCAACGGCCCCTACGAGGCCGCGCTCATGGACAACCACCCCCTGGTGGACCCGACGCGGCCCCTGGAGATCCTGCGTACCATCCATTCCTTCGACCCGTGCATGGCCTGCGGCGTCCACGTCCTGGACGCGGAGGGGAGTGAGGTCGTGCGGGTGAGGGTGCAGTGATGGAAGCCGGCACCCTGGCTCCTTCGGAGAGCCTCGGACGGGGAGTTCCCGTCGAGTACAAGCGCGTCTACCTGTGGCACTGGCCCATCCGGGCCATGCACTGGATCGCGGCGCTCTGCATCGTTTCGCTGGTGGTGACGGGCTTCTACATCGGCAAGCCGTACTTCATGACCGGGGGCGAGCCGAGCGACCACTTCCTCATGGGCCGGGTGCGCTTCGTGCACTTCGTGTCCGCCGGCCTCCTGGTGGCCACCGCCATCGTCCGTTCGTACTGGCTCTTCGTGGGGAACAAGTACGAACGATGGCGGGCTCTCTTCCCCTACCACCGGGAGGACTGGTCCAACCTCTGGCTCGTGCTGAAGAAGTACTTCTTCGTGCAGCCGTGGAAGGCGCCCCACTACATGGGACACAATCCGCTCCAGCAGCTGGCGTACACCTCCATCTACGGTATCGCCCTCCTCCAGGTCCTCACCGGCTTCCACATGTACGGGTTGGCCGAGCCCGGCGGGTTCTTCGCCGTGGCGTTCGGGTGGGTGGGGCCGCTCCTGGGCGGCACCCAGATCGCGCGCTTCCTCCATCACGTCCTCACCTGGGTGTGGGTCATCTTCCTGCCGATCCATTTCTACCTGACCATCCGGGCCGACGTGCTCCATCACGAGAGCCGCGTCACCTCCATCGTCAGCGGCGGGAGATACGTCCGGGCGGACATCGAGTTCGTCGATGACTGACGCCCCTACGGTGGTGCTCGGCGTGGGAAGTCCCCTCATGGGGGACGACGGAGTGGGGGTGGAGGTGGTGGAGCTCCTGCGCCGGCGATGGGAAGGCGACCCTTCGGTCGCCTTCCTGGACGGGGGCACGTGGGGGATGCAGATCCTCCCCTTCATCGAGAGCGCC
Source organism: Gemmatimonadota bacterium (assembly GCA_029879725.1). GTDB lineage: Bacteria > Gemmatimonadota > Gemmatimonadetes > Longimicrobiales > Gaopeijiaceae > JAOUPR01. The sequence continues at coordinate 22,448 of JAOUPR010000017.1, forward strand.
CGGCGCCTCCTGGTGCTGGACGCCATCCGCGACGGGAGGTCGCCGGGTACGGTGGTGCGCCTGAGCCGGGAGGAGATCCCGCGCTACCTCTTCGCCAAGGTCTCTCCCCACCAGATCGACCTGCGGGAGGTCTTCGCCCTGGCCGAGCTGAGGGGGACCTTCCCGGAGGAGGCGGTGGCCCTGGGGATCGAGCCGGCCGTGGTGGAGCTTCGTGATGGGCTCTCCTCGGAGGTACGGGCCTCCCTCCCCGCTCTCGTGGAGGACGCGGAGGGGCAGCTCGCCGCGTGGGGGCACGCGCCCCGGGTGCGGGAGGTGGCCCACCATGCATGAAATGAGCATCGCCCTGGAAGTGTGCCGCATCACGGAAAGCCAGGTGGGGCGCGAGGCCCTGCCGCGCGTCCGTGAGGTCGGTCTCGTGGTGGGCACGACCTCGGGGGTCGAGCCCGACAACCTCCTCTTCTGCCTGGAAGCCCTCCTCATGCGTCCCCCCTTCCTGCACGCGAGGCTCAACCTCGACGTGATCCCGGGAGACGATCTGCGGGTGAGCTACCTGGAGGTCGACGATGACGATCCGCCGAATTGAAGTCAGGGAACGGGTCATGGAGCGCAACGACGCCCTGGCCCGCGAAGTCCGCGCACGGCTGCGGGCCGCCGGGGTGACGGCGCTCAACCTGGTCTCCTCTCCGGGGTCGGGGAAGACGCTCCTCCTGGAGCGTACCCTCCAGGACCTGGGGGAGGATCTGCGCTTCGCGGTGGTGACCGGCGATGTCCAGACGCAGAACGACGCCGACCGCCTGGCCCGGTGGACCGACGATCTGGTGCAGGCCGTGGTCACCGGGGGCGCGTGCCACCTGGACGCGCGCCAGGTCACCATGGCGCTGGAGGCGGTGGAGCTGGAGACGCTGGACATCCTCTTCATCGAGAACGTGGGGAACCTGGTCTGCCCGGCCAGCTGGGATCTGGGAGAGGCCGAGAAGGTGGTGGTCTTCAGCGTCACCGAGGGAGAGGACAAGCCCCTCAAGTATCCCAAGATGTTCCGGGAGGCGCGCCACGTGATCCTGAACAAGATGGATCTCCTTCCCCACGTTCCCTTCGACGTGGAGCGGGCGGTGGCCGCCGCGCGGGAGGTCAACCCCGATCTGGAGTTCTTCTTCACCTCGGCGCTCACCGGAGAGGGGATGGCCGGGTGGTACGACTTCCTCCGCTCCCACGTGCGCCGCCTCTCCGGGGCGGGCGTGTGACCCGCGCGCTCTACACGGCTCCGGGCCCCTCGCGTCTTCCGGCCCTCGATGCGTCCGCGGTGGTGGGCGCGATGGGCGGCGCGGTGGGTGGGGTGGAAGCACGCGAAGCCACGCGGCCGGCCGGCGCGTCGCCGGGTGAGGTGGCGGTTCGGGCGGTGGAGGTCACGGTGGAGGGAGTGGTCCAGGGCGTGGGGTTCCGCCCCTTCGTGCACCGCCTGGCGCTTCGGCACCACATTGCCGGTTGGGTGCGCAACGAGGCCGGGGCGGTGCGGGTGGTGGCTCAGGGGACGCCCGCCGAGGTGGGGGCGTTCCTCGCGGAGCTCCGCGGCGACATCCCTCCCCTGGCGCGGATACGGAGCTTCGAAGTTCGGGACGTTCCCCCGCGTGCCCTCGAGGGCTTCCGGGTACTGCGGAGCCGGACGTCCCCGGTGGGGAGGCTCCCGGTTTCCCCCGACGTGGCGGTGTGCCCCGCGTGCGCCGCGGAGATGGGCGATCCCACGAATCGGCGGTACCGCTACCCGTTCATCACCTGCACGGACTGCGGGCCCCGCTTCACGGTCATCGAGTCCATGCCGTACGACCGCGAGCGGAGCACGATGCGGGCCTTCGCCCAGTGTCCGGCGTGCCTCGCCGAATACGCCGATCCCGGCGACCGGCGGTACCATTCGGAGACCAACTCGTGTCCGGAGTGCGGGCCCTCGGTGTGGATGGAGACGCGCGGCGGCAAGGAGGTCGCGCGGGGAGACGCGGCCATCGTGGAGGCGGGTGGGCTCCTGGGCGAGGGCGCCGTTCTTGCGGTTCGAGGACTCGGCGGCTTCCACCTCGCCGCCGATGCCGGGAACGAGCGGGCGGTGGAGCTCCTCCGGCGCAGGAAGGGGCGCGACGCCAAGCCCCTGGCGGTGATGGTGGCGGATCTCGACGGCGCGCGACGGATCGCGTGGACGTCTCCCGATGAGGAGGCGCTCCTGACGGGGCGCGAGCGGCCCATCGTGGTTCTGCGGAGGAGGCGCGCGAGCGGTCTCGCTTCCGGGGTGGCGCCGGGGCTCGACTCGGTCGGGGTCATGCTCGCCTACACGCCGCTCCACCACCTCCTCCTGGAGGCCGTGGCGGGGCGCCCCCTGGTGATGACCAGCGGGAACGTGAGTGAGGAGCCCATCGCCATTTCCAATGAGGAGGCACGGGAGCGCCTCGCCTCCATCGCCGACCATTTCCTCCTCCACGACCGGGAGATCGTGGCGCGGTACGACGATTCGCTGGTGCGCGTGGCCGACGGAGCACCGGTGTTCCTCCGGCGCTCGCGGGGGTACGCGCCCCTTCCCGTCCCCCTCCCCGTCCCCGTGGAGGGCACCGTCCTCGCGGTGGGGCCGCACCTGAAGAACACCTTCACGCTGGCCCACGGACGCGACGCGTACGTGAGCCAGCACGTCGGGGATCTGGAGAACCTGGAGACGCTGGAGCACTATCAGGACGCCATGGAGCGTTTCCATCGGCTCTTCCGCCTGGACCCGGGATGGGTCGTGCGTGACCTCCACCCCGGATACCTCTCCACGCGCCTGGCCGACGAGTCGGGGATTTCCGAGCTTCCGCCCGTGCAGCACCACCATGCCCACGTCGCCGCCGTGGCCGGCGAGCACGGGGTGACGGAGCCCGTTCTGGGGCTCGCCTTCGACGGGACGGGATACGGAGACGACGGGCGGGTGTGGGGGTGCGAGTTCCTGGTGGCCGACCTGACGGCGTACGTGCGCGTGGCCCACCTCCGATACGCCCCGCTCCCCGGAGGAGAGCGTGCGGTGCGCGCCCCGTGGCGCTCCCTCCTGGGATACCTGTCGTTGGACGGGGAAGACGGGGAGCGAGCGTTCTTGGACGTGCCCCCCTCCGAGCTGGCCGTGGCCCGTCGGCAGATCTGCCGGGGGGTGAACGCCCCCGAAGCGTCCTCCATGGGGCGGCTCTTCGACGCGGCGGCGGCGGCACTGGGCGTGCGCGCGGAGTCGGCGTACGAGGCCCAGGCCGCCATGGAGCTCGAGGGGCTGGCCGCCCGCGTGGGAGGGGATCCGGCCGAGGCCGACCCGCTCCCGTTCCCGGTGACGAGGGAATACGATCCCGTGCTCGCTCTCGACCCGGTACCCCTCCTCACGGCCCTCCTGCGCGAGCGGTGGGGGGGAACTCCGGTGGAGTCGCTGGCGGCTCGCTTCCACGGGAGCGTGGTCCGCGGGGTGTCCGGCCTCGCCCTGGAACTCTGTTCACGCCACGGCCTCGGGACCGTGGCCCTGGGGGGAGGGTGTTTCCAGAACGCCCTCCTCCTCTCGTCTCTCCGCCGTCGCCTGGAGGTGGGCGGCGTGAGGGTGCTCGTGCCCCGCGCCCTCGGTCCCAACGACGGCGCGGTGAGCTACGGCCAGGCGGTGATTGCCGCTGCCCGCATGAACCACTGACCAGGAGGTATGCCATGTGTCTCGGGATCCCGGGAAGGATCGTCGACCGGAGGGATGACGCCGGCCTCCCCGTGGGGACGGTGGACTTCGGTGGAGTGCGCCGGGAGGTCTGCCTGGCCTACGTGGCGGACGAAGCCTCGGTGGGCGACTACGTGGTGGTCCACGTGGGATTCGCCATCTCGAAGGTGGACGAGGAGGAGGCGCACCGGACCTTCCAGGTCCTCCGGGAGATGAGCCAGCTCGACGAGCTGGATTGGATGGCCGATCTGGCGGACGCCGCCGAAGGAGTCCAGCCGTGAAATACCTCAGCGAGTACCGTGACCCCGCGTTGGCCCGCACGCTGGTGGACCGCATCCTCCGTACCTCCACGAAGCGCTGGACGCTCATGGAGGTGTGCGGCGGCCAGACCCACACCATCGTCAAGCAGGGGATCCACGAGGTCCTGGCCGACGCCGTGGAGATGATCCATGGACCGGGGTGCCCCGTGTGCGTGACGCCCCTGGAGCAGATCGACCGCGCCCTGCATCTCGCCGCACGCCCCGACGTGATCTTCACCTCCTTCGGCGACATGCTCCGCGTTCCCGGGAGCGAGTGCGACCTCTTCCAGGTGAAGGCCCGGGGCGGGAACGTGCGCATCGTGTACTCTCCCCTGGACGCCGTGGAGTTGGCCCGCCGGCACCCCGACCGCGAGGTGGTGTTCTTCGCGGTGGGGTTCGAGACCACCGCGCCGGCCAACGCCATGGCGGTGTGGCGCGCCCGGGAGCTGGGAGTGGACAACTTCAGCGTCCTCGTCTCCCACGTGACCGTGCCGCCGGCCATGGTGGCCATCCTGGAGGATCCGGGGAACCGGGTACAGGGATTCCTGGCGGCGGGGCACGTCTGCACGGTCATGGGATGGGAGGAGTACGACCCCCTGGCCGAGCGCTACGCCGTCCCCATCGTGGTGACCGGGTTCGAGCCGCTGGACATCCTGGAGGGGATCTGGATGGCCGTGGTCCAGCTGGAGGAGGGGCGCCACGAGGTGGAGAACCAGTACGTGCGTTCGGTGCGCCGGGAGGGGAACCGCCCGGCCCAGGAGTTGGTGTCGCGGGTCTTCCATGTGGTGGACCGTGGGTGGCGGGGGATCGGGACCATCCCGGCCAGCGGGCTGGGCCTGCGTCCCGAGTTTGCCGCGTTCGACGCGGAACGGAAGTTCGACCTCCATCACATCCGCGCCGAGGAGCCCGCGGAATGCCGCGCCGGAGACGTCCTCCGCGGGCACATCAAGCCCTTCGAGTGCCCCGCCTTCGGGGGCGCGTGCACGCCGGAATCTCCTCTGGGGGCGCCCATGGTGTCCACGGAGGGTGCGTGCGCGGCGTACCACAACTTCGGCCGCTTCCAGGCCGCGGCGGCGGGAGGAGCGTGACATGGCCACCGTGATCCCGGTCCGGCCCCGGACCATCCAGGGCGTGGCGTGCCCGGTCCCCCTTCCCACCCACGACCGCGTTCAGCTCGGACACGGGTCCGGTGGGAAGATGAGCGCCCTCCTCCTGAAGGAGCGGTTCCTGCCGCGCTTCGGGAACCGCTACCTCGACGCGCTGGGCGACGGGGCCCTCGTTCCGGTGGAGGGGGGCGAGGTCGTCCTGTCCACCGACACCTTCGTGGTGAGCCCATTGGAGTTTCCCGGTGGAAACATCGGCCACCTGGCGGTGCACGGCACGGTGAACGACCTGGCCATGATGGGCGCCGCACCCCGGTACCTCTCCGCGGGGTTCGTCCTGGAGGAGGGGCTGCCCTTCGAAGTCCTGGACCGGATCCTGGACGCCATGGCCGGCGCGGCTGCCGCGTGCGGCGTGGAGGTGGTTACGGGCGACACCAAGGTGGTGGACCGGGGAAAGGCCGACGGGCTCTTCGTGAACACGACCGGTGTGGGTTTCCTCCACGATGGCTTCCGCCCTTCGCCCTCCCGGGCGCGGCCGGGAGACGCCGTCCTGGTGAGCGGGCCGTTGGCCCGCCACGGGATGGCTGTCATGGCCGTGCGGGAGGGGCTGGAGTTCGACGCCGACATCGAGAGCGACACGGCCTCGCTGGTGCCGTTGGTGGACGCCCTTCGCGTGGCGGTGGGCGACGCGGTGCACGTGCTGCGCGACGCCACCCGGGGTGGGCTCGCCTCGGCGATCAACGAGATCGCCGGTGCCTCCCGGGTGGGGGTGGAGCTCTCCGGTGCGCTTCCCGTTCCGTCCGCGGTGGAGGCCGCCTGCGAGATGTTGGGGCTGGACCCCCTCTACGTGGCCAACGAGGGGGTTCTGGTGGCCTTCGTGGCCCCGGAGGCGGAGGACGCGGCCCTGGCGGCGCTCCGTTCCCACGCGGTGGGCGCATCCGCCATGCGGGTGGGCAGGGTGGTGGAGGATCACCCCGGGATGGTCGTGCTCCGCACGGGGCTCGGGGGTACGCGGGTGGTGGACATGTTGCCCGGGGACCAGCTTCCCCGGATCTGTTGAAGAGAGGAGGAGACATGAAGAACGTTCTCGGCCGGGCGGCCGGCCTGGCGGGCGGCGCGTCCATCCTGATCCCCGGGGTGCTCCACGCCCACGACGGCCACGCGGGACATCACGGGTGGCTCGTGGGCGCGGTGCAACCCCTTCTGAGCCTCGATCACTTCCTCGCGGGCGTGTTCGTCGCCGGGGGGGGCTCGGCGGCGCTGCGGGTGGCGCTACGGGCGTACCGGAGCGTGCGGGAACGCTGACCCAGGGGGGAGAAGGGGGGGAGGGGAGGGGAGCGCCGCGCGCTCCGTCTCCCCCACCATCACCTCAGAATTTCAGTACCCGGGTCACGTTGAAGCCGAGGCGCCACTCGCCCGCGCTGAACTCGAAGGGCGTGCCCCCGAGGAACTGCGTGGGGTTCATCCGCGCGCTGTTCGTGAGGATGAGCTTGAAGAAGTGGCCGCCGGTCTCGAGCTCGATGCCGAAGGTGCCGGCGTCGTGGCCCAGATCCGGGCGGTCCTCGCTGACGAGCCACTCGGCCAGGAGGCTCGCCTGGTCGGACAGGTAGAGCTGTCCGGAAAGGCCGAGCGCGAAGGCCGTCTCCGCATCGATGTCCGCGATGCGCGGGTTGTTCAGGAGCGTCGGCGTCACACCCAGGGCCAGCCGCTCCCCGAGGAGCGCGTCGACGATGAGCTGCGCGTAGGCCTGCCGTTCGTTGTCTTCGATGCCGAAGACCGCGGGCGTCTCGGTGTTCCAGGCGACCCCGGCGTTGAGCGCAGCCATGACCGGGATGCCCCCGGCGCGGGATGCGAGCACCCTGACCTTCGCCGAGAGGTCGAGGTTGTCCTGGAGATTGCTCCGCGTGATCCCCAGCATCGCGTTGTCCGCTACGGCGTAGGAGAGCGCCAGTCTGTTGTACACGGGCCCGTCGAGCCCCCAGAGCGCGCCGGCGCCGTCCGACACGGCGGGGAGGAAGCGGTGCGAGATCTCGAAGAGCCATTCCCCACGCCCCAGCGTCTCCGCGGTGGGGAGGTTGGCCGACTGGGTGGAGTGGAAGACCGTCACGGGCACCTCGGTGGGCGCCCCGCTCCGCTGCCAGCGGGCCGTCCGTTCCTGGGCGCCCACGCCCGGCGGGAGAAGAAGGATCAGGACCGTGGCCGGAATCAGGAATCGTGTCATCTGTGGGATACTCATCGTTCTGGGGTCGCCGGGAGGACGGTGAACTCCACCTCCAGGCGGATCTCGTTGGCCAGCTTCAGGAACATGACGCTGGGGATTTCGATGTCGTGGTCCGAGAGGAGCACCTGGAAGTCGCAGCGGGCCCGGTATCCTTCACCCCGTGCCTCGACTTCGCAGGGAACCTCCACCTCGCGGGTGACGCCGTGGATGGAGAGCTTTCCCCGCGAGGACACGGCGAACCGCCCATCACCGACCACCTCGGTCGCGACGATCCTTCCCTCGTAGGAAGCATACGGGTGATCCCGTACCTCGAGGTAGTTGTCCCGCATGTGGCGATCGCGGAGTCCGATTCCGGTATCCAGGCTGGCCAGGTCCACTTCCAGGTAGAACCCGGTGTCGTCTCCGCCGGTTTCGGGAGTGAGCCTCTCGCCGTCGAGCAGGACGTACCCGTCCACGCGGTCGGTCACGCCCTCGAACTCCTCGATGGAGGCCCTGGACCGGAACGTCACCCGGTTTTCTCCCTCGCGGTCGACGTGATACTCCTGTGCCGACACGCCGGCACTCCCGGCGGCGAGGAACCACGCCAGGAGGCCGACCCGCCCCAGGCGCCCGTCAGTTGTTCTTGGCACCCTGATTGATCCAGTTCTTCACGTTGGACATGTCCGTGGCATCCAGGTACGGTCCGCCCACGGGCATGCGCGCCCCCGTGCCGGACGCGCCTTCCAGCCGCTTGACCAGGTAGCTGTTGATCGCGCTCCCCGGAACCACCAGGGTGTCGCCGGTGGTGGCGACCCGGTTCACGAGGTTGGAGTAGGACACCGCGGCCGTGGAGAGGGTCAGGCCGCCCTGGGTGCCACCGTGGCAGTTGCTCGCCGTGCACCCCGTGCGGGTCAGGATCTCCATCACGTCGGTGGAGAAGGACGGGTCCGTCTTCACCGTCCGGGTATCGTTGTTGTTGTTCCCACCGGGGTCCGTGGGACTGTCTCCCCCACATCCCCCCGCCAGGATGGCGAGGGTGAACGCGATTCCTCCAAACACACGACGGCTCATGAAGCGTTCCTCGTTCAGGGTTGTCTGGGGGGGAAATGCGGAATGTTTTAGTTTAAACCAAAATGCCTTCCCGGGTTCCCCGTCGCCAGAGTGTTCTCGCCCGAGGGCTTCCGGGCTCCCCGGGTGGCGGGACGGAGTGGGGTGGAGGACGCCCCGTGGGGGAGGGGGGTGGGAGGGCACGCCGGCCGGCCCGGAGTGCCCTCCGCGACGGCTACACGACGCCCTGGTCGATCATGGCTTCGGCCACCTTGAGGAACCCGCCGATGTTGGCGCCGTTCACGTAGTTCCCGGGCGTACCGAACTCTTCGGCCACCGTCACGCACCGGGCGTGGATGTTCTTCATGATGGTCTGGAGCTTGGCGTCCACCTCCTCCCGGCTCCACCCGAACCTCATGCTGTTCTGGGCCATCTCCAGGCCGGACACCGCCACCCCGCCGGCGTTGGCCGCCTTCCCGGGCCCGTACAGGATGCCCGCCTCCAGGAAGAGTTGGACTCCTTCCGGTACGGTGGGCATGTTCGCGCCTTCGGATACCACGTAGACCCCTCCGTCGAGGAGGCTCTGCGCGTCCTGCGCGTCGATCTCGTTCTGCGTCGCGCTGGGGAAGGCGCAGTCCGCGGGGTGCCTCCAGAGAGGATCGGCCCCCCGGGCGGGTTCGGGCTCCAGCGGAGTGTACACGGCCCCGGGGAATCGGTCGGCGTACTCCTTGATGCGGCCCCGCCGCGCGTTCTTCAGATCCATCACGAAGGCCAGCTTCTCCGAATCGATCCCCTCTTCGTCGAAGACGTACCCACCGGAATCGGAGAACGTGAGGACGGTGGCACCCATCTCGATGAGCTTCTCCGCGGTGTACTGGGCCACGTTACCGCTTCCCGAGACCAGGCACCGCTTCCCCTCCAGGGTCTCACCCCGAGTGGCGAGCATCTCCGCCGCGAAGTACACGGAGCCGTAGCCGGTCGCTTCCGGCCGGATGAGCGATCCCCCCCAGTTGAGACCCTTCCCGGTGAGCACGCCGGTGAACTCGTTGGCCAGGCGCTTGTACTGGCCGAAGAGGAAGCCGATCTCCCTTCCACCCACGCCGATGTCTCCGGCCGGCACGTCGGTGTTGGGGCCGATATGGCGGTAGAGTTCGGTCATGAAGCTCTGGCAGAAGCGCATGACCTCACCGTCGCTCTTCCCCTTGGGGTCGAAGTCGGACCCTCCCTTCCCGCCCCCCATGGGGAGCGTGGTGAGAGCGTTCTTGAACACCTGCTCGAACGCCAGGAACTTGAGCATCCCCAGCGTCACGGACGGGTGGAACCGGAGTCCTCCCTTGTACGGGCCGATGGCGGAATTCATCTCCACCCGGAAGCCGCGGTTGACCTGGACCTCTCCCTGATCGTCCACCCAGGGGACCCGGAAGATGATCACGCGCTCCGGCTCGATGATGCGCTCCAGGACCTTGTGCGAACGGAACTCCGGACGGCGCTCCAGGAGCAGTTCCAGCGACTCCGCCACTTCGTGCACCGCTTGATGGAATTCGGGTTGGGATGGGTTCTTGGCCTTCACATCGTCCATGAGGGAGGTGACGTAGCCTGACATGGGATCCCTTTTCTCTCGGTTGCGGGGGACGTCTCGATGGCGTCGGTAGGGAGGGTATTTCAAACATGGCACGGGACGGCGGGACTCGCACCCTTGTTCACCTTTTTTCGTGGCCGGGGCCGGGGAGCCCATAGAGCGTCACCGACGTCTCCCCGAAATCCAGGCGCCGGCCGCCCGGCGGGACATCGTGATCGCGGGCGTGCTCCACACCCAGCACGGCGGCGAAGGGTACCGTCCGCCACTGCCGCACGATGCGGTCGAGTTTCCCCGATCCGTAGGGCGGATCCGCGAAGGCGAGGTCGTAGCTTCCCGCCCCAAGCGCCTCCACGAACGGGATGGCGTCCTTCTTGAACACGCGCGTCCTTCTCGCCTTGAGCGCGGCCAGGTTCGCCTTGAGGGCATGGAGCGCCTCGGGGCCGTTCTCCACGAAGTCTGCCGACCGGGCGCCCCGCGAAAGCGCTTCCAGCCCTAGAGCCCCGGAGCCGGAGAAGAGGTCGAGGACGCGCGCGCCAGCGAGCCGATCGTCCACGGCGGTGAGCCAACCGACGCGCACCTCCTCCGCGGTGGGCCTCACCCTCTTTCCGGGAGAGGTCAGCTGCCGCCCCGCCCATGTTCCGCCTACGATGCGCAATGCTCAGGCCCCCGGCTTGAAGATGACACCACGTCGCTCCCGTCCATTCATCACGGCCACCGCCGGCGAGTCGAAGCGGAGGTGGCGCACGCACCCGATGGCGTCTTCCTCGTGGGCTTCGGCGAGCCAACTCCAATCCACGAACCCCTCCCCGATCCCGGCGTTCACCGTATAGTAGCCGATGTTGAGGGACACCAGGTTCTGATAGAAGTGACTTCCCTGCGAGGGCGTGACCCTGAAGTCGCGGAATCCTGCCTCCACGATGACGCGCGCTCCGGAGATGTCCTCCCATTTCACCGGGATCCCCAGCCAGGGATGGGTGGATCCCCACCGCCCCACGCCGATGAGTCCGTACGTGCGCCCTTCACGGCGCAGCCGGGCGTTGAGCTCGGCCACCGCGCGGGCACATTCCTCGCTCCGGGAGCGGTCGAACCGGTTCCGGTCCACGACGATCCAGTCCACCAGGTGGTCCACCCGGCCGTGTCCCAGGGTGGCGGGGCTCTCGCAGATGAGGGATGCCGCGTCGATCTCGTCGGGGAGCCCGTCGCCGGCGTCGTGAGAGAGGGAGAGGGGGCGGAGTTGGAGGAAGGAGAACTCGGCCGGGTCGTGGCGGCCCGGCGGGAAGTTCGCCGCGAATTCGATCTCCACGGGATGCCGCGTGCCGGATACGCCCAGTTGGAGCACTTCGCTCACGATCTCGGCCAGGGGGAACACATGGTGCTTCAGGATGGGAGCGAAGCTCACCAGGGGTACGCCGTGGGGGCGGAAGCCGTCGTAGATCGCATGATTCTCGGCGGAGTACGTCGAAGCGACCCGGAACAGCGTGCCGTCGTCTTCGGCGTCCTGGAGGGAGAATCGTGCGAGCGGGCCGTCTTCCGTCCATTCCGATTCGGGCACCGCGTCTCCCATGCGAAGAGCCCAGAACTCCCTCTGGCTGCTTTCCAGCATGGCCTCCACCGAAGAGTGATCCACGATGTGCCTGGGGTGCCGGGGAACGAACCGCACGCAGAGATCGCCCTCGGCCACCGTCTTTCCCAGCCCCAGCGCCACGGCCACGATGCCGTCCTCCGGGCGGGCGGGAGCCGTCGGGTAGTAGTTGCGGGAGCGCGCCACGCCGGCGATGTGCGGGTAGAAGCGGTCGCCGTGGCGGGTTCCGGCCAGCCGTTGGATCACCACCGCCATGGCTTCTTCCTCCAGGCGGTAGGGCGTGGCGTCGAGGAACGCCCGGGCGCCGCGGGAGAAGGTCGAAGCGTACACGCGTTTGATGGCCAGGAGTACCTGTCGCAAGCGTTCGGCCGGGTCCGGGGCGTTGTTGGGGAGGAGGATCGTTCCGTAGATCCCCGCCAGCGGCTGCTGCGGGGAGTCCTCCAGAAGGGACGACGAGCGCACGGCCAGGGGTCCGTCCATGACCTCCACGACCCTGTGGAGGTCGCGGACCAGCGTCTCCGGGAGGGGAGCCTCCAGCATCCTCCGCAGCGTTTCCGTGTCGTCTTCGTTCTGGAGTGCGAACGAGCGCAGATCGTGGGTATCCAGGAACTCGTCGAAGACGGAGGTTCCCATGACCACGGCCGGGGGGACGCGGATGCGGACCCCGGGAAAGCGGTCGGAGAGCCGGAATTCGTCGAGAAGCCGGCTGGCGAAGGCGAGGCCGCGTCCCTTCCCGCCCAACGATCCCCCGCCGATCTGGACGATCCCCTCTTCTCCGTCGAAGAGCTCGTGGCGGAACGGATTCACGGAGCCCCGGGTCCGCTCCCGCCGGTAGTGGTCGATGTCCTCGATCAGGGTGTCCCGCAGCACCTCGACGCTGGTGTAGTCTTCCAGCCTGCGGGGGCGCAGCTGACCGGCCAGGCGGAACTCGCCCCGCGCGCGCAGCCAGCGGGAGAAGTCGTGGCGGAGAGAGTGGAATGCCACGGTCTCCGCGGGCACGGTGTGAAGCTTCTCCACCAACGTCTTCAGGTCCGGGGCGCGGTCGACCTCCTCTCCGTCGGTGCCCCGGAACACGAAGTCTCCGAAGAAGAGGTGTTCCACCAGATACCGGCGGAGCTGGCCGAGGAAGTCCCGGGAGTCCTTGAGAAGGAATCCGGCTTCCAGGGAGTCGGCGACCGAACTGTTGTCGGGATTCGACGATTGGAGGGCGATGGGGACCTCGGGCTCCAGTTCCCGGACCGCCTCCACCAGGTCCTGCCCCGCCCGGGGGGACGAGATGCCGTCGCGAGGGAACTCCATGTCGGAGAACACCCCCATGATGTCCTTCCGGTAGGCCGTGAAGTCGCTCATCGCGCGCTCGTAGGTGGTCGCGAGGAGGATCTTGGGGCGCGCCCGTGCGCGCATGATGCGCTGGAGGCGGTTGCCGGCCTCCGCCTGGACCACCTGCGAGAGGTGGAGCATCTCCGTGTAGATCACGGGGAGGAAGGACGAATAGAAGCGGACGTTGTCTTCCACCACCAGGAAGACCGGCACGCCGATGGCGGTGTCGCGCGCCACGTTGAGGCGGTCTTCCACCGCCTGGACGATGGTCATGAGGATGCGGGCGTCTCCCTGGTACAGGAAGGCCGCCACGATGCCGGTCTGCTCCCGCCGCTCCAGGAACGTCCGCAATTCACGCTGGTCGTACGCCAGCACCGCCACCGGCACGTCGTGTCCCGCGTCGGACACGTGTCCAGCCAACTCCACCGCGTCCATGTCACCGACGTGGGGGCTGGTGATGATCAGGTCCACGCGGCGTTGTCCCCGATCCAGGAGGGCCAGGGTCTCCTCTCCGGAGGAGACCCTGGTGAGGTCGGGAGGCTCCACGGAACCGGCTTCGAGGAACTTCCCCAGCACCCGCTCGTGGAGGTGGCCGTCTTCGGCCAGGATGAACGATTCGTAGAGGGACGACACCAGGAGAACGTGCCGCACCTGGTGGCTCATGAGATCGCGGTATCCTCCGGCCCGGCTACCGTACCGCTCCGAGAAGTCGAAGGAACTCTTCATGGTGGCGCCCCTCCACGGGCTCCCGGGAATCTACTCCTTCAGGACCATGTCGATGCACATGACGGCGGCCATGATCAGCTTCCGTAGCTTGAAGCCGGCCGGTACGGAGTCGGAGATCTCGAGCACGTAGTTGTCCGCGCTGGTGAACATCTCCTTCCCGAGCCCCGACCACTTCTTGGTGACGTGCGCCAGCTCGCGTTCTCCGGAGAGGAAGCGGAAGTCCCAACCCGTCCACTTCCCCTTCAGCCGGCAGAGCTCGCTCCCGTCGGTGTCGAGGACGGTGAAGGCTCCACCGATGGAGAGGAGCTTCTGCCGGAAGCTTCCCAGGAGTGCTCCGTTTCCGTCGTGCACCGGTACGGTGGACCGCAGGAAGCTCCATCCCCGGGATACCCGGATCAGATCGGGTCCCCCGGGAGTCCGGATCTGGATGTGGAACGGGGTGGCGCGCTTGAAGTCGGTGAAGCGGAGGATCTTCCACCACCCGAGCTTCTCTTCCCGGCACTCCAGGATGACCTTCCCGGTTTCCGGGTCGTGGATGTCGTAGTTGTTGGCGGCCTTGAAGATTCCGACGTGCTCCTTGACCAGGAAGAGGTTCCGGTCGAGAACTTCGTGCATCGATTCGCTCCCTGTCGTGTGTGGGCCGGGGGGGGAGGTGCGCCAATCCCCGGGAGAATGCCACCGTGGAGGTCCGTGCGCCAGGGAGCGCGGGACGCCCCGTCCGCCGGTATCCTCGGCCGGAACCGCGCCGCGGGTAGACGTGTAGTTCCTCACTCCCGGCCCTCCCTTCGCCCACCCGCCTGGAGGATGCTTCCATGGTCGATCGTCCCGCAGATTCGTTCCGGCCCCGTGCGTGGGTGTCCGTCCTCGCGCTCCTCCTGCTGATGACCCCCGCGCGGGCGCAGGACGTGCCCGACGGGATGGAATTCGTGACGACCGTGGAGGGGATCAGCGAATACCGCCTGGAGAATGGACTGCGCGTCCTGCTCTTCCCCGATCCGTCCAAGCCCCAGATCACGGTGAACGTGACCTACTTCGTCGGCTCTCGCCACGAGGGATACGGCGAGACCGGGATGGCACACCTTCTCGAGCATCTGGTCTTCAAGGGCACGCCGGACCACACCGACATCATGCAGGAGCTCACGGAGCGCGGAGCGCAGCCCAACGGGACCACCAACTACGACCGCACCAACTACTTCGAGATCTTCCCCGCGTCCGACGAGAATCTGGAGTGGGCCCTCGACCTCGAGTCCGACCGCATGGTGAACTCCTTCATCGCCAAGGAGGATCTGGACTCGGAGATGACGGTCGTACGCAACGAGATGGAGGCGGGAGAGAACAGCCCCTTCCGCATCCTCATGGAGCGGGTGCTCTCCACCGCGTATCTCTGGCACAACTACGGTAAGAGCACCATCGGGGCGCGTGCGGACGTGGAGAACGTGCCCATCGAGCGACTTCAGGCCTTCTATCGGAAGTACTATCAGCCGGACAACGCCATGCTGGTCGTGGCGGGGAACTTCGACGGGGCCCGGGCGCTCGACCTGATCCACCGGAAATTCGGGGCGCTTCCGCGTCCGGAGCGGACGGGGTCGAACATCCTGTATCCCACGTACACCGTGGAGCCGACCCAGGACGGCGAGCGGACCGTGAGTCTGCGCCGCGCCGGAGACGTCCAGATCGTCATGAGTTCCCACCACGTCCCACCGGGAAGCCACCCGGACTACGCGGCGGTGGACGTGCTCGCGTTCGTTCTGGGCGACACGCCTTCCGGGAGGCTCTACAAGGCACTGGTGGAGACGAATCTCGCCAGCCAGGCCGGTGCGTTCGCGTACCAGCTCCGGGAGGCCGGCCCCCTCCTCTCCTTCGCGGAAGTGAGGAAGGAAGGGGACGTCGAGGCGGTGCGGACCACGCTGGGCCGGACGGTGCAGGATGTGCTTCAGACCCCCGTGACCGACGAGGAGGTCGCCCGGGCGAAGGCCGCACTCCTCAAGCAGGTCGAACTGTCGTTCAACAACTCCATGGGAATCGCGCTACAACTCTCGGAGTGGGCGGCCATGGGAGACTGGCGCCTCTTCTTTCTCCACCGCGACCGCATCGAAGCCGTCACACCCGGTGACGTGAATCGGGTGGCGGCACTCTACCTCAAGCCGGACAACCGTACGGTGGGCGTGTTCCATCCCACCGAAGATCCCGATCGCGCGGAGATCCCCGGCATGCCCGACGTGGACGGTATGGTATCGGGGTACACCGGGGGCGAGGCGGTGGCGGAGGGTGAGGCGTTCGATCCCTCTCCCGCCAACGTGGACGCCCGCACGTCCACGTTCACCCTCGCCAACGGGATGGAGGTCGCCCTCGTCCCCAAGGAGACCCGGGGCGACGCCGTGACCGTGCGTCTCCGGCTCCAGTTCGGAGACGAGGAGTCCCTGCGCGGCCGAGCCACGGCCGGGAGCATGGCGGGGAACATGCTCATGCGCGGGACGGAGATCCGTACACGGCAGGAGTTGGAGGACGAGCTGGATCGCCTCAAGGCCTCCGGTGGGATCGGCGGAGGGGCCGCCCTGGGGACGGGGCAGATCACCACCGTGCGGGAGAGCGTCGCCGACGTGATCCGCATCATGGCCGAGGTCGTGCGGCAGCCCTCCTTCCCCGGGGCGGAGTTCGCGACGCTCAAGGAACAGCGTCTGGCGTCGCTGGAGGAGCAGCGAAGTGATCCGTTCGCCCTGGCGCAGATCGCCCTGGCGCGGCACATGGATCCACGTCCGGCGGATCATCCCGGGTACACGGGCACCGTGGAGGAGGAGATCGCC
Organism: Gemmatimonadota bacterium; assembly: GCA_029879725.1. Classification (GTDB taxonomy): domain Bacteria; phylum Gemmatimonadota; class Gemmatimonadetes; order Longimicrobiales; family Gaopeijiaceae; genus JAOUPR01. Next base: position 38,796 of record JAOUPR010000017.1, read on the forward strand.
GCGCTCCAGGACGTGGGGCTGGAGGACGTCACCGCGTTCTACAGGGACTTCTACGGACCCCAGTCGGGGAATCTGGTGGTGGTCGGGGACTTCGACCCCGACGAGCTCCGGGCCGTGATCGAAGACGCCTTCGGGGACTGGACCAGCCCTCACGCGTTCACCCGCATCGCCACGCCGTTCCGCGAGATCACCGCGGAGAACTTGAGCATCGAGACGCCGGACAAGGCCAACGCCATCTTCCTGGCCCAGCAGAATCTGGAGTTGAGCGACGGCGACGCGGACTACCCGGCGCTGGTGCTGGCCGGGTACATGATCGGAGGCGGAGTCCTCAATTCGCGTCTGGCGCGCCGCATCCGGGTCCAGGACGGACTCTCCTACGGGGCGGGCGGTGCCATCAACGGACACCCCGTCGATCCGGTGGGTCAATTCACGGCCTACGCCATCTACGCGCCGGAGAATGCCTCGGCGGTGGAGGCCGCCTTCCGCGAGGAGATCGAGAAGGTTCTCGCCGATGGGTTCACCGAGGACGAGATGGCCACTTCGAAGCAGGGGTGGCTGGAGGGGCGCCAACTGAACCGCGCCCAGGACGCGTCGCTGGCCGGGCAGATCTCCTCCAATCTCTACTTCGACCGCACGTTCGCCGAAGCCGCCGAGTTGGAGGACGCCGTGCGGGCCCTTACGCTGGACGAGGTCAATGCCGCCGTCCGGCGTTCCCTGGACCTGGCGAAGATCACCATCGTGAAGGCCGGCGACTTCGCAGGAGCGGCGGAGAAGAAACCGATCAGTTGAGGCGGCTTCGCGCCCGGATCAGCCTCCGATCCGGGCCTGCCGCATCAACTCCTCCAGCCGCGACTCGAGGCGCGTGCGTAGCGCCTCGGCTTCCTGGCGCTGGGAGTCGATCCGGCCGGCGACCTCGGTACGGGCCGCTTCCACGCGGGAGCGGGCGTTCTCGACGTGCGGCCGTGCCTGGCGCTCCACCTCCGCGCGTACACGGGCCTCGGCGGCGGCCACCTCTTCTCCGAGTGCCTCCTGGAGGCTCCGGGCCACCGCCTCGCCCAGGTTCGACGAGATGGACAACCGCGGCTGATCGAGCGTTCCCTCCAGCGACATCTCCAGCTCCACGTTCCGGATCCCGGTGAGGGAGCGCCAAACGAAGGCCCTGGCCCATTCGGGTGAGCCCGATTCTCCGAGGAGCCCGCCTGCCACACCTGCCACGCCTGCCGGGTCTCCGGGGAGCGTGTCCGGGGACGGCGCCGGAGCGCCGGACGGCGGGGTGGCGCCTCCCGACCATGTCACCGCGTTCGCGGTCCAGCGCATCCGCGCCCGGATGTTCTCACCGACGCGGGCCAGTTGGAGCGTGCTGGACCCGTCTCCGAGGTGGAGCGTGCCTCCCAGGGCGCCCAGCTCGATCGCCGGAAGGGAGACGCCGTCCATGCGAAGAGCCACGGAGTCGCGGATGGTCTCTCCGGTATGGTCGAGGACGGCGTCCAGGCTCAGCCCGACCGGCCCCACGCGGGCTCCGTCCCGGGCCACCGAGATCTCCACGGGCCGGTTCACCAGCGAGGGCGCGGACGACAGCCCCCTCACATGGGCCGTGTAGGCACCCGCTCCGGCGCCCGACCCGCCGATCTCCAGCCCCACCTCACCCTCCTGGAGGAGGAAGGAGGGGTAGGTCGCCTTGCCCGGGAAGGCCACGGTGGTGCCCTCCGCCCGGGCCCGCTTCGGCCCGGGCCGCTGGCGCGGGTCGAGCCCGGGCGGGAGGAACCGCTCGGCGGTGCGTGCCCAGTACATCACCGGCTTGAGCCACAGCACGGCGGTGGACCCGAAGAGGGCGGGGGAGATCTCCGGCGCGTCGAAGGACGGAAGATGCAGGAGTCCGCGGGCGTACGCGAAGTCCTCGGCCCGGAGCCCGGAGAAGGCGCCGGCGCCGGACTGGAGCGAGGCGACCCCTTCCTTCACGCTGCCGTCCAGCGCCGCCAGGTCGTCTTCCAGGGTGGTCAGGGTCGACAGAGTGCCCTGGCCCGAGCGCACCAGTCCCGGAGCCTGGAGCGCGTTGAGTGGGGTGAGCCGGAAGCTCTCCAGCCGCTCCACCAGAGCACGTGCCGAATCCAGCCGTGGCCTCGGATCGAGGGAACGGGCGCGCTCCTCCCACGCGGACCGCATGGAGTCGGTGGCCGCCGTGAGCGCCCGGGCGTGCCGCACGGTGGGCAGGCTGTCCGCGTCGATGCCCGCGACGTCCACGGTCCCTCCGAGCCCTTCCAGGCTCAACGTGGGAATCTGGACCTGGTCGGCCCACGAGTTGACCTGTCGCCAGAGCGCCCCGCTCTCCGGGTCCGGGTTCTCCAGCGCGCCGGAGACCTCCCGTGGGGTGCCGAAGCGCACGCCGCGCATCACGAAGGACTCCACCACCACCTTCTTCTCCAGGAGGGGGGGGACCAGGAGGTCCACCGAGATCTCTTCGGCCTCGATGAGGTTGGTCATGGGCGCGTCGGGGTTCGCCACCTGCAGTCCCTCGAGGCGGATGCTCCCGTCGGAGGCCCTCACGTCCACGTGCGCCAGATCGACCCGTGCCCCCACAACCGAAGCACCCGTCTCCTCGATCCCCCTGCGCACACCTTCGTCCAGGAACATCCACCACAGAAGGCCCGCCGCCACGGCGACCAAGGCGAACACGCCCAGGCCGGACGTGCGGATCACCCTGCCCTTCTTTTCCGGTCCGTTCATCTCGGCACGCCTCCCTAGGGCCTGAAGAGGCGGTAGGTGTTGTAGACCTTCGAGGCGCGAAGGGCCTTGAAGAGGCGGGCGTCCTTGTAGCGGGCGTAGATCGTTCGGCGGTAGGCGTCCACGCCCCACCTGCACAGGAAGAAGAGGGGCACCGCCAGGACCGCCCACCCCAGCAGGCTTCCCAGAACGATGGTGTTGGTGGGGTTCGTGAGCGCCACCACCGGCGTATTGTACGCAGTGGCCCACACGTCCGAGAGGGCTCCGGAATCGAGGAGAAGCCTCCTTCCCAGGGCGTCGAATACGGGGTCCAGGGCGAAGCCCAACGGCGTGGCGAGGAGCCAGCCGAGCATCGCGCCGGGCACCGAGACCCGGAAGAACAGGATGATCCCCACCACCGCCAGGTTGTGGAGATTCATGAGCGGGGTGAGACCCAGGCACGCTCCGAGGGCCATCCCGGCGGCGACCTGGCCGGGGGTTCCTTCGGAGTTGAGCGCCTTCACCAGGCTCTGGACCAGCTTGACGATCCAGTACATCGGGCTCGAGCGGAATCAGGGGGACGGGGTCCGGCGATCCTCCACGGTAGGCGCCCCTACCGGGTGCCGGCAAGGGAGGATGCGAGAAGCCCCCGCCCGGGACGGTCCGGGCGGGGGCTCCGATGGCCGCAGTCGTTCCGACTACCTCAAACGCCGCCGGCGCTCACGGTCTGGGAGACGTCGATCCCGCACATCGACCCGTCCAAGGTCGTGGAGCCGGTGCCGGCGAGCCGGTCGCCCGTCCCGGTGAACACGAGCGCGATGTTGCACGTGCCGGCCCGCCCGTCGGTGGCCCAATCGAGCGCCCCGGAGATGTTGCCCGAGACCTCCGACGTACCCGTTCCGTCCGTGGCGATCCGGAGATCCACCGTCAGATCCGGAGCACCGTCGATGGTGAAGACCTTTCCGGACTCCTGATGGGGCACCCTGCAGGCGTCGTGGGTCTGGATCATGGCGAAATCCATCTGGACGGCGGCCGTGGCGGTATCCACGGTCAGGGAGACCCCGGCGACGATCCCCACCGTCCCACCCAGCGGGCAGGGGGGAGTCATGGTGATGTCGATGGTGCCGACGGCGGTACTCGGTCCACCCACCGGAGCGGGGCTCTGCACGCCGGCCGTGTTGGCGCTGGTGAAGCTCTGCGTGAAGATGAACGCGGCGAGGGCCCGCGCTTCGGCATCGGAGAGCGGGTCGCCGGGTCCGGTGCCGCCGTCGCCGCAGGCTGCGAAGAGGAGGGCCGATGACACTGCGAGGACTCCGATAGGGCGGAACGGCATGGGTCGTCTCATCCGTGGAAATGGGTACAGATTGCAGTCCGGCGAACTCTTTTCGCTCGGCGGACCGGTGGCGGCGGGGTCCGTCGGCCACCCGGTCCACCTACGGCCCCGTAGGCTGCAAGGGCTGTGCCGTTCGGCGGGCCCATCCCCCATCTCGCCAACCAAGGGACCGTCTGGTATGTTGTGCCCATTCCCGGATGTCCTGTTCGAAGGAGCCCTCCATGGATGAGGTCGACATCACCCGCGCACTGGAACGATCGGTTTCGAGGCGCACGTTCATCAAAGGGGTCATCGCCGTCGGAGCCACCGCGTCGTCGGTGGGTTATCTGTTCCGTGGCGGGACTCCTCTTCTGGCGATGCCCGCGGCCCAGGGCACGGCCGAGAGGTTGCTCACGCTCACGGTGAACGGGCAGCTTCGCCGGGTGGACGTGCTACCCCACGAGACGCTGGCGATGACGCTCCGGTACAAGCTCGGTCTCACCGGGACCAAGCTGGGGTGTGACCGCGCCGAGTGTGGAGCGTGTACCGTGCTCCTGGACGGAGTGCCGCACTACGGGTGCTCCATCCTCACGCACCAGATCCGCGGCAGGGCGATCACCACCATCGAGGGACTTCAGAACCCGGACACGGGCGCGCTCCACCCGGTGCAGCAGGCCGTCCTGGACGAGGGAGGCTTCCAATGCGCCTTCTGTGCGCCCGGGTTCTGCATGACCATGGTGGGGATGCTGGAGGAGAACCCCGATCCCACCCGGGAAGAGGCCGCGCACGCTCTGTCCGGCAACCTCTGCCGGTGCGGTGACTATCACAAGATCCTGAACACCGCCATGCGGGCTGCCCAGCTCGTCCGGCGCGTGTAGGGCGAGGAGCGATCCATGGCCGAGAAACTCATCGGAAAAGACATCGCCGCTCCCGATCTCCTGGCGAAGATCACCGGACGGGCCCGGTACGCGGAGGACTTCCGCGTGGACGGGATGGTCTTCTGCAAGATGCTCCTGAGCCCCATGCCCCACGCGCGCGTACGGCGTATCGACGCATCGCGGGCGCTGGCCATGGAGGGAGTCATCGGGATCCTCACCGCGGACGACGTTCCGCAGGTCGAGCCCCACCGGGAGCCGGTCCTGACCAACGAGCCCGTGTTCGAGGGCCAGCCGGTGCTGGCCGTGGCGGCGGTGGACGAGACCACGGCCGCCGACGCCATCGAGAAGATCCGGGTGGACTTCGAGCCCCTTCCGTTCGTGCTGGATCCCCTGGACAGCCTTCGTCCGGGCGGCCCCGACGCCCACACCCACGGGAACGTCCGCGTGGACGGCGAGTGGCGCAGGCTGAAGTGGTCCGCCGCGGACTTCGCCGAGGCGGGAGACGAGCGCCTCCCGATGGGCGAGGCGACGGCGGAGTGGTCGCTGGGAGACGTGGACAGGGGGTTCGCCGAGGCCGACGTGATCGTGGAGGAGACCATCGTCCACCAATCCCTCACCCACCACCCCCTGGAGCCGCGGACCTCCATGGCGTACTGGCAGAACGGGAAGCTCTACGCCTTCACGTCCACCCAGAGCACCCAACGGACACGCGGCGCGCTGGCTTCGGCGTTGGACATGGATCCCGAAGACATCGTGTTCGTGGCCGAGTACTGCGGCGGAGGCTTCGGGAGCAAGATCTCCGGGAGCACCCTCATGCAGCTTCCGGCCATCTTCTCCAGGAAGATCGGCCGGCCCGTGATGCTGCGCATCACCCGCTACGACGAGAACTACATCGGGCGGGCCCGCCCCGGATTCCAGGGATGGGTGAGGATGGGGCTACGCAAGGACGGTCGCGTCACGGCGCTGGACCTCTATCTCGTGGAGGAGGGTGGAGCGTACGGCTCCGGTGACTACGGAACGGCCGGGAACACCGCGCACCTCATGTACCAGCCCGAGAACATGCGCTTCCGCGCGGTCTCGCCGTACACCAACACCCCGCCGAAGGCGGCGCAGCGCGGCCCGGGTGGCGCCCAGATCGTCACCATGCTGGAGCCCATCTTCGACAAGGCCGCCCGGGAACTGGGGATGGATCGCGTCGAGATCCGCCGTCTCAACGCGCCGGGCCCCGAGTCGACCTTCGGACCGCGGGAGACGCCGCTCACCAGCGTGTTCGCCCGCGAGGCTCTGGAGCGCGGGGCGGAACTGTTCGGCTGGGAGGAGAAGAAGAGGCTCTCGGGGACACGGAGCGGATCGAAGCTCACCGGCGTGGGGATCGGCCTGTCCCCGTACACGGCCGGGTCGCGGGGGTACGATGGCCTCATGGTCATTCGCCCCGATGGGAAGCTCTACGTGCACCAGGGGATCGGGAACCTGGGGACCCACTCCATCGCCGACACGGCACGCCCCGCGGCCGAAGTCCTCGGATTGAACTGGGACCAGGTGGAGATCGTCTGGGGCGACTCCTCCCAGGGATTGCCGCGCAGCTCGGTGCAGGCGGGGAGCCAGACCATCCACGCGCACACCCGCGCCAACCACGCGGCGGCCACCGACGCGCGCAGGAAGATCCAGGAGATCGCGGCCCGCACGCTGGGAGGGACGCCCGAGAGCTACACCATGGACGGTGGGCGGGTGTTCCGGCGGGGGAATCCCGGGCAGGGGATGAGCTTCGCTCAAGTGGCACGCCGGGCCATCGCCCTGGGGGGGCGGTACGATGGGCACGAGGTCCCGGAAGGGATCCATGCCGAGACCGTGCCCTCGGTGGGGCGGGTCGCGGGGCAGGGACTGGTGGGGGTCGCGCGCGACGACTACGGCGGCGAGGGCGCCATCTATTCGTGGGTGGCCGGGTTCGCCCTGGTGGAGGTCGACGCGGAGACGGGTGTGGTGGAGGTCAAGGAGTACACCGGGGTGGCGGACTGCGGTACCGTGGTCCACCCCCGCAGTCTCGGCGCGCAGATCCTGGGTGGGAGCATCCAGGGGATGGGGATGGCCATGACGCAGCGCTGGGTGTTCGATCCGGAGTGGGGGGTGCCCTTCGCCAAGCGCCTCTACACGGCCCGCCCGCCGGGGATGCTCGACGTACCCCTGGACCTTCGCTGGGACGCCCTCGGCATCCCCGATCCGCAGACGCCGGTGGGAGCCAAGGGGATCGGTGAGCCGCCGGTGGGAGCCGGAGCCGCCGCCATCACCTCGGCCGTGGCGGACGCACTGGGGGGACGCTGCCTGTGCCGTACCCCCCTGACCCCCGACATCATCCTGGCGGAGCTCGAGGGCCGGCGTACGTTCGGTCGTCTCGAGACCCACGTCGGATAGAGGAGAGGAAGATGGCGATCATCAGAGACATGATTCCGGCCTTCGACCTCTTTCAGCCGGCGTCGGTGGAGGATGCGTTGGCGTTGCTCGCGGAGCACGGGGAGGACGCCTGGGTTCTGGCGGGGGGGCTGGACACCTTCGACTGGCTGAAGGACCGCATCAAGCGTCCCAAGGCCGTGGTGGACCTCTCCGGTGTGGAGGAGTTGACGGGGATCCGTGACACCGGGGCGGGGATCGAGATCGGAGCCATGACGCCCCTTTCCCGGGTGGTGGGCGATCCCCGCGTCCGTGCGGACTTCGCGCTCCTCCGCGAGGCCGCGGAGCACGTGGCCACGCCGCAGATCCGGAACCAGGGGACGTTGGGCGGGAACCTCTCGCAGGACACGAGGTGCTGGTACTACCGCAGCGGGTGGCCGTGCTACCGGGCGGGTGGCAACACCTGCTACGCTTCCGCCCCCAAGGCCATGAACCGGGAGCACTGCATCCTGGGACGGAGCCGGTGTGTGGCGGTGAGCCCTTCCGACACGGCGCCGGCGCTCATCGCCCTCGGCGCACGGATGGTCGTGCGGCGGGCGGGGTCCGAGTCCATCCACGAGGCCCAGGACTTCTTCATCGGTCCCGCCACCGACATCCAGCGGATGACCGTTCTCCGCGCCGGGGACCTGCTCACGGCCGTGCGGATCCCCGAAGACTGGGCGGGAGCGCGACACTACTACGAGAAGGTGCGCGACCGGGGGTCGTGGGATTTCGCCCTCGTCTCGGTGGCCGCGGCGTTCCGGATGGACGGCGACACCATCGGGGACGCGCGCATCGCCGTGAACGGTGTGGCGCCCTTCCCCGTGCGCCTGGACTCCGTCGAGCGGATGGTGGTGGGTCACGCGCCCGACGAGGCCCTGGCCACGGAAGCCGGTGAGCTCGCGGTGGCGGGCGCCCGCCCGCTCCGGCACAACGACTACAAGGTGCCCCTCATGCGAAATCTGGTCCGACGCGCAATCAGGAGCGTTGCCTGATGGAGATCCTCAGAACGGCACCGAATCCGTGGGGGCAGGAGATCCTGGTGGGGATCGGCTGGGACCTCATGTGGCTGGTCGTCATTTCGGCCGTGCTCTTCATCGTGGTCCACGTCGCCTACATGGGGTCGCGGGGGAAGGCGGCGGAGGATGGCGAAGTGGCACATGGTGCCGTACACGCCCTGGCCTCGGACCTTCCCGAGCACGTGAAGCGTCACTCCTTCGCCTCCCGGGCGTTCCACTGGCTCATGTCCGTGACCATGTTCGGCCTCCTGATCACGGCGTTCGTTCCCGTGATGGGGTGGCAGTTCGAGTGGGTGACCCTCCACTGGATCGCCGGCGTGGCCCTGGTGGTGACCATCGTGTACCACATCGTGCACTCGTTGGCCTTCCAGGACTTCTGGTCCATGTGGTTCTCCGCGAAGGATCTTCCGCAGGGGATGGAGGAGCTCAAGCACGCGCTCGGTGCCGGATCGGGGGCGCCCCCGAAGTCCGGGAAGTATCCCTTCGACCACCAGCTCTACCACTACGCCGCCGCGCTCGTCACTCTGGCGGCCATCGTGACCGGTGTGCTCATGATGGTGCGGGTGGACACGCCGTTCTGGACGCGGGACCCGTATCTCCTGAGTGACCGGACGTGGGGTCTGGTCTACGTGATCCACGGGTTCGCCGGGGTCTCCCTCATCGGACTCATCGCCGGCCACGTCTACTTCGCCATCCGTCCGGAGAAGCGGTGGATCACGTGGTCGATGATCCGGGGATGGATCCACCGGGATGACTACCTGGCGCATCACGATCCCGAGCGGTGGGTGGTGAAGCGCTGATCGGTTCTCCCTTCTTCCGTACCTCCACACCCGAGCATTCATCCGTGCCCCAAGTTCAGACAGACTGGAAATCCCGCATCGACGCCATCGAGGAGGCCTACGAGTTCTTTCTCGCCTACGCCGCGCAGGGGCTTTCCGGAGACCAGGGTTCCAAGTCGGGTGGGCAGCTCCGGGACTTTCTTTCCAGGATGGCGGAAGCCCTGGACGGGCTGGCGGACGTGTTCGGGGAGTTCTGCGCTTCCGGCGAAGGGGATGATCCGGACGCGTTCGCGCCCATGACGGAGGTACTCCGAGGGGACGCGGCGGCGGCCCTGGCGGCGGTGCGGGTGGTGGCGACGAGGCCGTCCGTGAGCTCCCAGCTCGTGGACAATCTCAACGCCAACATCCACCTTCGCGCGGTGCTCACCGATATCTTTCTCCTGGACGAGGCGTCGCGTTGACGCTCCTGTTCTTCCTTGCCGGATTCCTCCTCTTGGTGTCCGGCATCGTGAAGGTCAGAGGCGCCACCCGGGTCGGGAGGGAGTTTCCCGTGATTCCTCTCGCCGAGGCCCTGGTCGGCGTGGTGCTCCCGTTCTGGGCTCTGGCCACGGCCCCCGGCCCAGGATTCGGTCTGGCCGTCCTTCTCGGGGCGTTGGCGTTGGTGCTCTTTTCCTCGGCTCACCACGCCGCGAAGATCCGGGAGGCGACGCGCCGGCGGGAAGACTCGGAAGGCGCTCGACTCCAGACATACGTGAAGTATTATTCCAACATATCGAAGATGCAGGGTGGTGGGGGCGACGTTCCCTGACCCGTCACCCTCCCGGCTTCTCACTGAATCGACTATGACCGGTACCGTTCTCCAGGCGTTGGGCAATCTCGGCGAGTTCGTGGGCGCGCTCGGTGTCGTGGTCTCGCTGGTGTACCTGGCCCGCCAGATGCAGCAGAACACCACGTCCGTGCGCGCCGCATCGTTCAACTCCATGTCGGAGAACAGCATCCGGCTGCTCGAGCACGCGTTCCGCGATTCGGAATTCGCTTCGTTCCTGGCGCGTGCCGAGGGGGATCCCACCGCGCTTTCCCCGGCCGAGCGCATCCGGTGGGACGCCTACATGACGGCGGTCTTCCGCCACTTCGGAAACCTCGTGTTCCAGTACCGGGTGGGTGCGCTGGATCGCCAGATGTGGGAGAGCTACGAGCGCACGTTGAAGGCGCATCTGCGCACGCCGTCGTGGATGGCGTGGTACGAGGGGAACGGGATTCTGTTCAGCGACGCGCTCTGCTCGGAGGTTCAGAAGCTCAAGGACGAACTGGACGCGGAACGGGCGCTCCCTTGAGTTTGGGGCCGGATCATACCTATGTTTGGGAAACATTTGACGGGAATGATGTTCCGTCGAATGGTTGCGCAGGAGGCGCAACACCGGCTCGCCCGGTCCGAGGATCGGCGGCAGCGTAGGGAAGAGAGGCTTCCTGGCCGGATACATTCAGACGCTTCCCGCACGGAACAACCACACCGGGGGACGGTCCACGAGGGGGGAACGGGAGAATCGTAGGGATTCGATTCTCCTGCCCGTGGCCGGTGTGGCGACGGGCCGCGGCGGGGCTGGTTTGGGGCTTGGGACATGAGTGCTCGCTTCCGTGTGAGAACACGCGACGGCGCGGAGTTGGAAGTCCGCGACATCGATGAACTGGCGGTCAGGATCGAGGCCGGGGAGGTCACGGCACAGGACCTGATGTTCGACGCCGAGACCCGGGAATGGGCTCCCGCCGGGGTGCATGACGCCTTCCGGGCGGCTTCGGCCCCGGTGCCCGAGCAGCCTCCGTCGGTTCCCGAGCCGGTGATGGCTCCCGAGCCTCCCGTCGATTCCCGACCCGCGAAGTCCGCCGAGCCGGTGCTCGAGGTGGAGTCCTCGCCTCCCGCAGCAGAACCGCCCGCCGCCCCGCCTGCCGGCGCGACCGACGACGACCTGGGATTCTCGTTGGAACTGATGGAGACGATCCCGGGTCTCTCCGACGAGGAGCGGCGATCGGCGTTCCTCGAATCCATGGAACGGGAACGCGCCGATGACGCGAGCCATGGACTCAGTCAATCCCTCGGGCTTCCGGTCGTGCACGGTGGGTCCGAGTTGGGCGTGGGCCGAGAGGGACCCCCTCCACCCCCCCCACCCGCTCCGCCGGTGCAGGGTGGACCGTCGAGGCCGGTGGCCTCGGACGGTCCGATCAGCCCACCCACGGCTTCGCGCCCCATTCGACCGCATCCGCGTCCCACCGAGAGTGTACTCCAGGCGCCGGCGCCGACGGCAAGGCCCGCGGCTCCGGCTCCCCCACGGCGTCATCGTGGACCCAGTCCCGTCGCCGGGATCGTGAAAGGGGTGGTGATCATCGCGGTGGTCGGGGTCGGTTCCTGGGCCCTGGCGATGCGCTTCGGCAGGAACCCCGTCCCACCTCCCGTCGTCGAGGAGGAGCCGCCCGTGATCCCGCTGGAGCTCCCCGCGTCGGCCACGGTTCCCGCCGTCGATCCCGGGATCGAGGCACGGCGGATTCTCCTCCAGGGATGGTCCGAGGACTGGGATCGTCTCGGAGTGGGAGAGATTCCGGAGGAGTGGTTGGATGGGAGGTACTTCTCCGCGCCGGAGGGCTTTCCGGAGGTGTTGGTGTTCTGGCAGGGCTATCGCGACTGGGTCATGGCGGGGCGGGACGAGGAGTCCGAGCGCTATCGCCAGGCGTATCGAGAGGGGCTCGCTCGGGCGGGTGTGGCCGGGTCCGCCGGCACTTCACGCCTGACGGATGCCATGGCGCAGTTCGACGCCGACCAACCGCTCCGGGCCCAGGTGTACGACATGGGTATCGAGTTGGCCCAGGCCGCCCTGGACCTCCACGCCATCCTCCTCGACATGGAGGGGGACATCACCTACGAGCCCGCCAGGGGAGAACGTCTTTCCGAGGACCCCGTCGTGGAGGCGGCGGCGGTGACCGACTCCGCCCGGATCCGTTTCGAGACGGCCCTCGATCGTGTCTTGGGACTCCTCGACGGTATCGACGGCGAACCCGGACCGGGACAGGCCGAGCGTCTGAGGGACTGGTTGAGCGGGTTCCTGGAGCGGGCCATCACGCCCGACGACGCCGGGTAGCCGAACGGCGCCGCCCCCGTGGGTCGGGGCCAGGGCGCCACCGGC
>JAOUPR010000089.1 GCA_029879725.1 Gemmatimonadota bacterium
CACCATGATGACGTCAGGGCTCACCTTGCGCACCAGTTCCAGAGCCTGCTGGCCGGTATAGGCCTTCAGCACCACCTGCCCTTTGGGCCGAAGGATGCTCTCGATGGAGCGACACGTCCATTCCTGATCATCGACCAGGAGAACGAGTGGGGTCAGGGCAGGTTGATTCATGTCCATGCGACCATATATGGGGGGATCGCTCCAGAACACCGGGTGAACAGGCTCGCTTCCGCCTTCATCCTGCAAGAAATGTGCACGCCGGCATCGACTGGACAAGTTGTCTGAACGGGGGAAGCCTAATGGCTGGTCCACCTCCCTCGCAAGGTGCATGAGATGTTCGACGAAGGTGGTGTACGGGACCGGTTCTTGCTGCTACTTTGGCCTTGCCATGAGATACCCTCTCGTTCTCCTCGCCGCGCTCGCCCTGCTCGGGAACGTCTCCGCCGGGGCCCAGGTGCTCATCGACGCCGACCCGGGAAGCTCCATCCGTTCCCGGGAGGATCTGGTCCGGCTCCTCGCCATGTACGAGGAGGCGCTCGAGTCCCCTGCCTATTCCTCTCGGACCAAGGAGTCGGTCCGGTCCGGTGCTCTACGGATACGGGAACGCCTGGAACTCGGTGACTTCCAGGTCGGGGACCGGGTGGTCCTGTCGGTGGAGGGGGAGGAGCTTCCGGATACCGTGTTGGTGGAGACGGGACCGGCCATCCATCTCCCCCGATTCGGGGAGATCTCCCTGGCGGGGGTCCTTCGCTCCGAGATCACGGGCCACCTCACCCAGGTGCTCGGCCGCTTCATTCGCGACCCGGTGGTGCGCGCCGAGGGGCTCATGCGCCTGTCCATCCAGGGCGACGTGCGTGCCCCCGGGTTCTTCGTGGTCCCGGCGGACATGCTGGTGACCGATGCCCTCATGGTCGCCGGCGGCCCCGGACCCAACGCGAATCTGGAAGGGCTACGCATCGAACGTGGCACGGAAAGGATCTTCGAGGGGGAGGAGCTTCAGGAGGCCATGCGCCTGGGGCGTACTCTCGACCAACTGAATCTGCGGGCGGGGGATCAGTTGATGATGCCGGCGCGGCGGGCGGGAATCGGGGGCACGGTGGCCCGCTATGCCCTGATCATCGGGTCCGCGGTGATCTTCGGCGTGCGGATCTTCTGATTCTTCCGGGTCCCCGGCCTACTCCTTCTCGCCGGCGTTCGGCCCCGCCACCATCGCGTCTTCCAGCACGGTGAGGAGGTCGTGGGCGGTGAACGGCTTCCGCAGGACGTAGGGTGCGTCGTTGAGTCCGCCGGAGAGGATGGGGTCGGTTTCGGCGAAGCCCGTGGTGTAGACCACGGCCATCTCCGGGTGGATCTCGGAGAGCCTCTGCGCCACCGTGGCACCCCATCCGTCGGGGAGGTTGATGTCCATCAGAAGGACGTCGATGCGGCGAGTGAATGCCTCCACACGGATCACCGCTTCCTCCGCCGTCGCGGCTTCGAGTACCTCGAAGTCGTGCTTCCGGAGAATGGTGGCCGTGGTCCAGCGCAACTGGTCGTCGTCGTCCACGAAGAAGACGACGGGCGGGCTGGAGGGAGCGGCGCTCCCCTGTTCCATCTGTGCTTCACTCATCGGGTTCGAGGCTCGGGAATCCACCCTGACGCGGTCGATGAACATATGGTAACACCTCCGGAGCCGTTCGGCATCGGCGCGGTCCTACACCCGCCGATCCGTTGCAGCGGTCCATCGAATGAGGGGCGGACGCAACAGGGTCACCCCTTTCCCAGGACGGTTTCCAGGAGGTCGAGAAGCTCCCGCCCACGGAACGGCTTGGGGAGGAGCACGGTGTCTTCGGGCATGATCCCGTTCCGGAAGAGCGAGGCGCCGGGATACGCCGAGACGTACACGACGTGGAGTCCGGGGATGAACGCCTTCAGGCGCTTCGCCACCTCCGGTCCGCTCATATTGGGCATGACGACGTCGGTGACCACCACTTCGGGCTTCCGCCGGGCCTCCGCGGCCATGGCCAGTGCGGCCGCGCCGTTCTCGGCCGCGATCACCTCGTATCCCGCCTTTCCCAGGAGCGTGGCGGTGTACTCGAGGACGAGTCTGTCGTCGTCGATGACCAGAACGGTGGTGTGCCTTCTCTCGGGGATGAACAGGCTCTCTCCACCGGACACCTCCTCGGGGCCGGGGGCCGGTGGGAGGACCAGGGTGAAGGTGGTCCCGTCGCCGGGGATGCTGGCGACCTCGATACGCCCTCCCGCCCTGGTGACGATCCCGTACACGGTGGCCAGCCCCAGCCCGGTGCCCTTGCCCGGCGCCTTGGTACTGAAGAAGGGGTCGAAGATCCGGGACAGCGTGCCCTCGTCCATTCCGTGGCCGGTGTCCTGGAAGCGGATCAGGATCTCCTGTTCGTCTCCCGAGGAGCGAAGGGACGTTTCGACGATGAGCTGGCCCCCCGCCTCCATGGCGTCCCGGGCGTTCAGCGCCAGGTTCACGATGACCTGTTCGAGCTGGTTGCGGTCCATGAGCACCGGGGGGAGCCCGGGGGCCTGCCGGTTGGACAGGACGATCTGGTCTCCCAGCGTCCTGGACAGGAGGCGCTCCAGGTCGAGCAGCACCGTGTTCACGTTCAGGGGACGGAGTTGGACGACCTGTTTGCGGCTGAACGTGAGGAGTTGGGAGGTGAGCCCGGCGGCCCTGTCCACGGCGCCGCGTACCTCCTCCAGGTCCTCCTTCTCGTGGGGCGTGAAGGAGGACGATTCCAGAAGGAGCTCCACGTTCCCCCGCACCGTGGTGAGGAGGTTGTTGAAGTCGTGGGCGATCCCCCCGGCGAGCTGTCCCACGGCCTCCATCTTCTGTGCGTGGCGGAGTTGCCCCTCCAACTCCACCCGATCCGTGATATCGAGAACCACCCCCAGGATGCGGGTGGCGTTGCCGTAATCGTTGCGGCTGATCTTGCCGTGCGCCTGGACGTGGCGGACCTCACCGTCCGGATGCACGACGCGGAAGTCCATGTGGTAATCGCTGAGCGTCTTCACGGCGGCGCGGAGGGAGGCGTCCACCAGAGGGCGGTCGTCGGGGTGTACCGTGGCCAGGAAGTCCTCCTGGGTCGTCGCTTCCCTCGGCTCCAGCCCGAAGATGCGGAACATCCCCCTGGACCAGCGGATGGTGTCGCTCTCCCAGGCCCACTCCCAGTGACCCATGCGCGCCACGGTCTGGGCCTCCTGGAGCACCGCCTCACTCCGTCTGAGACGGTCCGCCACCTCCATGCGGCCGGTGATGTCCCGGACGACGGCCAGGGTCAGGACGCCTTCCTTTCCCCGCAGAGGGGATAGGCTCACGTGGACCGGGAAGGTCGAGCCGTCCCGGCGTTGGGCCCAGAGGTCGAGACCCGCGGCCATGGGACGAGCGTGCGGGTGCTGGGCGTATGCCGCCCGGAACACTCCGTGGGCCCCTCGCTTTCCCAGGGGGACCAGCATGTCGACGCTTCCGCCCAGAAGCTCGTTCCGCTCGTATCCGAAGCATGCCAGGGCGTGGTGGCTCGCCTGGACCACCGTGCCCGTGCCATCCACGACGATCACCGGATCGGGGATGGCGTCCATGAGAAACGCCAACTCCGCGTCGAAGCTCTCCAGGGCGGAGATGGATTCGTGGCGGTCGGTGACGTCGGTGCCGCACACGAAGAACGCTTCGGCGCCGTCGTGGACCATGGGGCGCGCCAGGAGGTCCACCCAGCGGGTTTCGCCGGACGGGAGCCGGATGGGGGTCTCGCGCCGCGTCTGGCCGTTGCCCTCCAACAGGACCCGGAGCCGCTCTTCCCGGGGCTGCGCGCCGGCATAGAAGAAGTCGGTGGTACGGCCCACCACCTCCCCCGCGGGGAGGCCCAGGAATTCGCCGCCGGCCTCGTTGACCACCAGGATGAGTCCGTCGCTCTTGCGGACGATGGCAGCGGGGAAGGGGAGAAGGTCCAGGAGTGCCCTCATGTCGTGGACATCCGTCGCGCGCCGGCCGCCGGGAGGGCCGGCCCGTGCACAGGGCTGTTGTCTGGATGTTTCACGACGGACGTCCTCCGGCACGCAGTAGTTCTCACGCGTCCATCGGAGATCCGATGGTGGGGGTCGCGTCATGTCGATGTCGGCGGAACAACAATTATGCCAGATGTCGGGGCGGCGGGCCAGAGCGGCGTGCCGGGCGCCGCCGGTGGGTCGGCCGATCCGTGTCGCCGTCCGGGCTCCGTGGTCCGCCCGCCCCCGATATCCGGTAGGGGATCTCCCCACCGCTTCGGCGAGGTAATTCCGACCCGAGGAACCCTTGTCCTCCCCACATCCCCCTTTGAGGTTGAAGGGTAGCTTGTTATCGGGCCACCGGTCTGCGAAGACCGGGAAATGACACCGACCCTCTCCAACGGGGGAAGGAATGGCGATGAAGCTACCAACCGTCGGCGAAGCCGCGCCGTCGGGCAGAGAAGTGCGCACACATCGAGTCCACGACCACTCCGTCGAGATCGTCTCCGATTCCGGCGAGGGTGCCCAGAAATGCGGCCAGATCTTCGGATCCGTGTCCGCCAAGATGGGCAATGGCGTCTGGACCGTCGAGATCATCCCCGCCGAGGTGGAGCCGCCGCCGCGCAATCCGGCCGGCGCATCGGGGATCCGTATCCGCCTGGGCGACGCCGAGGTGACGAACTGGGGTGACGAAACCAACCTGGTGGTCGCCTTCAACGAGCAGGCCCTTCTGGGCCGGCACCGCCTGAACGCTCTGGCTCCCGACGCCACGATCCTGGTCGAGAGCATGTGGGCCACCCACCCCGACCCGAGCATCCGGGCGCAGTGGGAGGCCGCCATGGAGGAGTTGGCGGACCGGAGCTATCGGATCATAGAGGTCCCCATGGAGGAGGAGTGCCTCACCGTGGTGGACAATCCCCGCAAGGGGAAGAACATGTTCGTTCTGGGTCTGCTGTCGTGGATCTTCGACCGGGACCTGGAGCGGGCGCGGGAGCAGATCGCGCACGCCTTCCGCAAGAAGTCCGAGGAGATCTACGAGCGGAACGTCCAGCTCCTGGAACGGGGATACGGATGGGCCGAGGAGCACCTGGACTTCCGGGTCGAGGTGGCGACGCAGGCATCCGACCTGCCCATGGTGGTGATGAACGGCAACGAGGCCGTGGCGCTGGGCGCCGTGGCCGCCGGACTCGAGTTGGCGGCCATGTACCCCATCACGCCCGCCACCAGCGTGTCGCACATGCTGGGCGAGGTCTTCGAAAAGTACGGGGGACTGGTTCATCAGGCGGAAGACGAGATCGCCGCCGCGGGCGTCGCCATCGGATCGTCCTACGCGGGACGGTGCTCCTTCACCATCACGTCGGGTCCGGGACTCGCGTTGAAGACCGAGTTCCTGGGGTTGGCCGTCATGGCCGAGATCCCGCTGGTGGTCGTGGACGTGCAGCGGGGCGGACCCAGCACGGGGCTCCCCACCAAGGTGGAGCAGTCCGACCTGCTGGCGGCCATGTTCGGCCAGCCGGGGGACGCGCCCAAGGTGATCATCGCGCCGGCCACCATCGAGGAGTGCTTCCACGTGATGACCACGGCACGACGCATCGCCGAGGCACTCCGGACCGTGGTGTTCGTGCTCTCCGACGCCAATCTGGCCACCGGCGTGGCGCCGTTCCCCCGGCCGGACCTCTCCGCCGAGTGGCAGGCGGGTCCGCCGGACCAGCGCCCCATCCCCGAAGGGCTCAAGCCCTACTCGTGGGACTCCCGCACCGGAATCTCCCGGCGGTTCATTCCCGGGCAGCCGGGTGGTGAGCACACCCTCACGGGGCTGGCCCACGACGAGGGGAGCAAGGTGGCGTACGATTCGGTGATCAACGAGCGCTCCTCCGCCATGCGCAGCCGCAAGATCGCGGCGTTCCAGAGCACCCTCCTCCCCCCCGAGGTGAACGGGGATCCTGAAGGCGGCGATCTCCTGGTCGTGGGGTGGGGGAGCACCAAGGGTGCCATCGAGGAAGCCGTGGAGCGGGCCCGGAGCGAAGGCCTTTCGGTCTCCAGTCTGCACCTGACCTTCATCTCTCCCCTCCCTCCGGGGCTGAAGGAGATCTTCCAACGCTTCGGGAAGGTGATGACGGTGGAGATCAACTACTCCGACAAGAAGGACGATCCTTTCATCACCGAAGAGAACCGGCGCCGGGGTCAGCTCGCCTGGCTCCTCCGGGCCGCCACCCTGGTGGACGTGGACTGCTGGACCCGCGTGCTCGGGGAGCCTCTCCGTCCTGGGAAGATCGTCAACGCCATTCGTGAGAGCATCCGCTCCGGAGGTGACGCATGATCATGGATTCGGCCTGCTCCCTCCTCCACTCCGCTCACGAGGACGAGCGCGAGTTCGAGATGGGCGACTACCAGGGCCCGGTTGCGCGCTGGTGCGCCGGATGCGGGGACCACTCGGTCCTGACCTCGGCGCAGCGGCTCCTCGCCGAGGAGCAGCTCAAGCCGGAGACCACCGTCTTCGTGTCGGGGATCGGGTGTTCGAGCCGCTTCCCCCACTATATGAAGACGTACGGCTTCCACGGGATCCACGGCCGGGCGCTCCCCGTGGCGACGGGCGTGAAGCTCACCCGCCCGGACCTGGACGTGTTCGTGGTCATGGGGGACGGCGACTGCGTCTCCATCGGCGCGGGGCATTGGATCCATGCCATCCGCTACAACGTGGACATGGTGGCGCTCCTCCTGGACAACAACATCTACGGGCTCACCAAGAAGCAGACGTCGCCCACCACGCCGCAGGGCTACCGGAGCAATACGCAACCGCGGGGGAGCTATCTCCCCGCCATGAATCCCCTCGAGGCCACGCTGGGAGTGACCAACGCGTCCTTCGTGGCCCAGACGGCCGAGTGGGTGCCGGCGCACCTCTTCGCGACGCTCAAGGCGGCGCACGCGCACAAGGGGTTCGCGTTCGTGCGCATTCTCCAGCGCTGCCCCCACTTCACGCCGGACATGTACGCGGAGGCCGTGAAGAAGCCGGACATCATCGAGATCCTGGACCATCCGGAGGGGATCCGGGCGGACGGGATCGACAAGGTCTACAAGAACAAGATCTCCCACGACCCCCTGAACCTGAACGCCGCCCGTGAGCTGGCCCAGGATCAGTCGGCGATCCGCCTGGGGCTCTTCTTCCGCGACGAGTCGTATCCGCGGTACGAGGAAACCAGGGCCACCAACAAGCGGACCGCGCGGGAGAAGATGGACATCCTCAACGAGGAGTTCGACAGCTATGCCGTCTGAGACCGTGTCGGGCGGGCGGGCCGCCCAGGCGCTGGAGGCCATGTCCGCCAGTGTGGAGAGCTTCCACTCCGTGGTGGCCACCGCGGAGGAGGAGCTGCGCACCTACTCCGCCCACCGGCGTGGGGTCAGCGAGTTCCGGGGCGAGCAGGCCCTCATGGAACTGGGACCCTTTTCGGTGGGGCGCATCGATCCGGAGAAGTTCGCCGACCTCCTGGGGGAGGCCGACGCGCTTTCGCCCGAGGCCATCCATGCCGTCGAGCGGGCCGAGGCGATCCTGGTGGCCTTCGCCGGGAGCGACAAGGACCTCCACTGTGTCACGGTTGTCCGGGGCGGGGATCTGCGGGACGCGGTGAAGGGGGCGCTCACGGAGGTGGGGCAGATCTTCGGGGCATCGCGGGCCGTGGAGATGGCGCGTGCCGGCATCTACCGGCCGGACGAACACAACCACCTGTTGGGCTCTCTTCCCTTCCGCCAGTGGAACCGCGCCGAGCGGCATCTGGCGCCGCCCCTGGTGGTGGAGGTGGAGGCCGACGATCTGGTTCCCGCGGGGTTGGGTGAGTTCCTGGACGGTGAGGTCAAGGTGGTCCTGGTCGTGTCGGGGATCACGGCTCCCGCGCCCCTGGCGCGCCTCATCACCCCGGGCACGTTCGTCATGCAGACCGCGGACCCCGCTGCGTTGGCGCGCATGGCGGCGTCGCCGCATCCCGGCGTGGCGCTCCTCTTCGACGAGGAACGCGATGGGCAGGCACGCTTCACCCACGACCCCGACCAGGGGGACACGCCCTGGAAGCGGATCACGGTGGAGCACCTTCCCGAGCAGCCCATGGTGGGGCGGGGTCGCAGGGACCCCACGTGGTTGGAGGAGCTGGCCCACCTCAAGACGCTGGCGGCTCCCCCTTCGGTGTCGGCGGGGGCCGTGGCCGGCGAAGGCGCCGAGCCGGCGGCCGAGCCGGTGGAGCCGGCGGACCGGCTCGCCGCGTGGCTCCTCAGTCAGACGGATCTGGGCGAGGGGTGATCATGGGCGCGCGGGTGGTCCGGACGGGGACCCCTTCCGGTGGGGGGGCTCGATGATCTCTCCCGGGGAGGTCCTCGGCTCGGTGGGGATCCTCGGGGGCGTGGCCACCGTGTTCGGGACCCTCATCTCCCTGGCCAACAAGCGCTTCTGGGTCTGGGAGGATCCGCGCATCGACGGCGTGCGGGAACTCCTTCCCGGCGCCGACTGCGGCGCGTGCGGACAGGCGGGGTGCCGTGCCTTCGCCGAAGCGGTGATCTCCGGCTCGGTGACGCCGGCCGAGTGTACCGTCATGGGCGAGGACGAGCGCACGGACGTGGCGGCCTACCTGGGCGTGGACGCGGGAGAGGTCGATCGCCGTGTGGCGCGGCTACTCTGCGCGGGCGGGCGGGACGTGGCGCCGTACAAGGCGGCCTACCACGGGATCGAGAGTTGCGCGGCCGCCGCGGCGGTGACCGGGGGCGGGAAGAGCTGTCCCTGGGGGTGCCTGGGGTACGCCGACTGCGCCGTCTCCTGCGACTTCGACGCCATCACCATGAACGCCGTGGGCCTTCCGGTGGTGGACGTGGAGCTGTGTACGGCGTGTGGCGACTGCGTGGAGGCATGCCCTCTGGGGCTCTTCGAGATCATGCCCCTGGACACGCATCTGGTGGTGCAGTGCAAGAATCTGCTCCAGGGGGACGCGGCGGAGGCGGTGTGCTCCGTGGCGTGCAATGCGTGCGGCCGTTGCGTGCAGGACGCGGAGGCGGGACTGATCACCATGGTGAGCGGCCTGGCCACCATCGACTACGAAAAGATCGAACTCGAGAACCCGAAGGCCGTGGAGCGGTGCCCCACCGGGGCCATCGTCTGGCTGGAAGGCGAGCAATTCAGTGATCTCCGATCCCTCGCGGCGGGCGTGGGGAGTGAGGCGGCATGAGCAAGCAGAACGGTTCAGAATCCGAGGTCCGGTTCCCTGGCATTGCCGTCGCCACCGACGGCACCGGCGCCGTGGTGCACGCCGAGACCAACGCCAGCGAGGCGGCCGGAGCGTACCCCATCACGCCCTCCACCCAGATGGGTGAGGGGTGGGCCGACGCCGTGGCCAAGGGGAAGACCAACGTCAACGGCCGGCGTCTCCTCTTCTTCGAACCGGAGGGCGAGCACGCCGCCGCCGCCGTGACGGCGGGGATGAGCATGACCGGGCTGCGGGCCACCAACTTCTCCAGCGGCCAGGGGATCGCGTACATGCACGAGTCGCTGTACGCGGCGACGGGAAAGCGACTGACCTACGTGCTCAACGTGGCGGCCCGGGCCATGACCAAGCACGCCCTGAACGTGCACGCCGGCCACGACGACTACCACGCCGTGGACGACACCGGGTTCTTCCAGATCTTCGCGAAGGACGTACAGGAGGCGGGGGACTTCACCCTCATCTCCCACCGCATCGCCGAACTGAGCCTGAACCCGGGGATCAACGCCCAGGACGGCTTTCTCACCAGCCACCTCCTGGAGTCGGTGAAGCTGGCGGAGCCCGCGGCCATCAAGGAGTACCTCGGAGACCCGTCGGACGTCATCGAGTCTCCCACCCCCGGGCAGCGCCTGACCTTCGGGCCGACCCGGCGGCGCATCCCCGAGCTGTTCGACGTGGACTATCCCACCATGCTCGGGACGGTGCAGAATCAGGATTCGTATGCCCAGGGCGTGGCGGCCCAGCGCCCCTTCTACTTCGATCACCTGGCGGACCTCACCGACCAGGCCATGGCGGAGTGGGCGGCCCTCACCGGGCGGTCGTATGCCCGGGCCGGAGGATACCGCATGGAAGACGCGGAGTACGTCCTGGCGGGGCAGGGGAGCGTGGTGCCCAACCTCGAGGTGGTGGCCGACCACCTGCGCAAGGAGCGAGGGTTGAAGATCGGCGTGCTCAACGTGAGCATGTTCCGGCCCTTCCCGGCGGATCTCATCACGGGTCTCCTGGCGGGGAAGACCGCGGTGACCCTGTTCGAGCGGGTGGACCAGCCGCTGGCGGTGGATCCTCCCCTGGTGCGGGAGATCCGGGCCGCCATGACCCAGGGGATGGAGAACTGGAAGGCGCTGCATGCCGACGGGAAGCGGAAGAAGGCCAAGGGCGCCGAGCACGCGCTCCCCTATCCGAAGCTGGCTCCGGTGGACCCGGCGCACTCCCCCGACTTCTACTCGGCGGGCTTCGGGTTCGGAAGCCGCGATCTCCAGCCCGGCGACATCATCGCCGCGGTGAACAACATGCTTCCCGACGGACGCCGTCGCAGGCAGTTCTATCTGGGGATCGACTTCATCCGGAAGGGGACCCGCCTCCCCAAGCTCCAGATCTGGCAGGAGCAGCTCGTAGAGGCCTACCCGCATCTGGGGGAACTGGCGCTGGAGAGCGCGGGCGACATCAACCTCCTCCCCGAGGGGGCCACTTCCATCCGCATCCACTCGGTGGGCGGGTGGGGGGCCATCACCATGGGGAAGAACCTCACGATGACGGCCTTCGAGCTCTTCGGGATGCACGTGAAGGCCAACCCCAAGTACGGGTCCGAGAAGAAGGGTCAGCCCACGACCTTCTACTCGGTGCTGGCGCACGAGCCCATCAAGCTCAATGCCGAACTGAAGCACGTGAACGTGGTCCTCGCGCCGGACGGAAACGTGTTCCGTCACTCCGACCCGCTGGCCGGGATGGAGAAGGAAGGCGTGTTCATCATCCAGAGCCACGAGGACCCGGACGCCGTGTGGCGCTCCCTCCCGGAGGAGGCGCGCCGCGTGATTCGTGACCGGAAGATCAAGGTCTTCGCGCTGGACGCCTTCGGGATCGCCTCGAGCGAGGCCTCGGACCCCGAGCTCCGCTACCGGATGCAGGGCGTGGCCTTCATGGGGGCCTTCTTCCGCTGCGCCCCCCTGGCCGAGCGCGAGGGGATGGACGAGAAGGGGCTCTTCGAGGGGATCACGGCCCAGATCGAGAGCAAGTTCGGGAAGCTCGGGCAGCGCGTGGTGGACGACAACATGCGTGTGATCCGCCGCGGATACGATGAGGTGGTGGAGATCTCCACCGACGAGGAAGTGGCCGGGGCGGGAGCCCACGAGGCGCCCGGCGGACGGCTTCCCACCCTCATGAACCACCCGGACGAAGAGATGGGGCTGGGGAATCAGGGCCGCTTCTTCGAGCAGGTGTGCGGCCTCTGCGCCATGGGTCAGGACGGGATCGCCGATCCCTTCGCCGCCGTCAGCGCCATGCCGGCGGCCACGAGCTCGGTTCGCGACATGACGGGAATCCGCTTCGAGGTTCCCGACTTCGTGGCCGAAAAGTGCACGGGGTGCAGCCAGTGCTGGGTGCAGTGCCCCGACGCGGCCATCCCCGGGCTGGTGTTGTCCGTGGAAGATCTCCTGGACCGTGCCATCCTCCACGCCGCCAACGGGAAGCCCAACGACCGTGTGCGTCAGATCGCCAAGCACCTCTCCAAGGAATCCCGCAAGATCCTGAAGGGCGTCCCCTTCAAGACCTTCGGCGAGGTGGCTTCGACGGCGTACGGAAACGTGGTGGAGAAGCTGGGGTGGGACGCCGATCGGCGTGCCCAGCTCGACGAGGAATGGGCCCGGGTCTTCCCCGTGCTGGCGGAGTTCCCGCTGGCGAAGACGGCGCCCTTCTTCGACCTCCCCGAGTCCAAGGAGAAGGACGCGGGCGGGCTCCTGGCCATCACCATCAACCCCGAGGCCTGCAAGGGGTGCAACATCTGCGTGGACGTGTGCCCCGAAGGGGCGCTGGTGACGGTCAAGCAGGACGAGGAGATCGTGGACCAGCTCCGGCGGAACTGGAAGTTCTGGGAGCACCTCCCCGACACCGAAGACCGCTTCATCAACATCCGTGATCTCGACGAGGGGATCGGGGTGCTGTCCTCGCTCCTCCTCAAGAAGGACAACTACCGCTCCATGGCCGGAGGGGACGGGGCGTGCATGGGGTGCGGCGAGAAGACCGCCGTGCACCTCGTGACCTCCACCATCGAGGCGCTCATGCAGCCCCGGGTGAAGAAGCTCCTCGCCGAGGTGGACGGCCTGGTGGCAAAGCTGGACAAGCAGGCCCGGGGGATCCTGGCGTCGGACGCCGACCTCTCGGCGGCGGCGGACCAGCCCGGCGACCATGTGGACGTGCAGCTCTCCGCGGACAAGAAGGAAGCGCTGCGGGTGGTCAACCAGACGCGCAAGGAGCTGGAGGACCTGAAGTGGCGCTACGAGGTCGGCCCCAGCGGGGGCGGCCGCGTGTCGCTGGGAATCACCAACTCGACGGGGTGTTCGTCGGTGTGGGGGAGCACGTACCCGTACAACCCCTACCCCTTCCCCTGGGTGAACCACCTCTTCCAGGACGCACCCTCCATCGCCATCGGGATCTTCGAAGGGCACATGCGGAAGATGGGCGATGCCTTCATTTCGCTCCGGCGCGCCCGCGCCCTGGCGGACGGGAGCTACGACGCCGCGGCCTTCCGCTCCTTCGCCGAGGAGTTCGACTGGCAGCAGTTCAACGACGAGGAGTTCCATCTCTGCCCGCCCATCCTGACCATCGGGGGCGACGGGGCCATGCTGGACATCGGCTTCCAGAACCTGAGCCGCCTCATGGCCAGCGGGAAGCCCATCCGGGTGATGGTTCTCGACACACAGGTCTATTCGAATACGGGGGGACAAGCCTGCACCAGCGGGTTCACCGGCCAGGTGGCCGACATGTCCGCCTGGGGTAAAGCGCAGCACGGGAAGTCGGAGGTCCGTAAGGAGCTGGCCTTCATCGCCATGGCCCACAGAGGCGTGTTCGTCCACCAGTCCTCGCAGGCCTCCGCTTCCCACCTCATCCAGGGCGTGATCAAGGGTCTGAACACCCGCCGCCCCGCCATCTTCAGCGTGTACACTCCCTGCCCGGTGGAGCACGGACTCGCGGACGACTGGGCGCCCAACGCGGCCCGCCTGGCGCTGGAGTGCCGGGCCTTCCCGTTCCTCACCTTCGATCCGGACGGCGGAAGGGACATCGCGGATTGTCTGTCACTGGACGGCAACCCGGCGCTGGACGACACCTGGCCGACCTACACGCTCGACTACGTGGACGACGACGGGAACGAAGCGTCCATGGATCTCCCCATCACCACGGCGGACTGGGCCGCCACGGAGGTCCGCTTCCGGAAGAACTTCGAGGAAGCGCCGCGGGACGAGTGGGACGACGACATGATGCCCTTCCACGAATTCATGGCCGCCAGCGAAGCGGATCGGGTCGGGCGGCGCCCGTTCATCTGGACGCTGGACCGGGATCGGCGGCTGCAGCGCATGCGCGTGTCCAACGAGATGGTACTCCTGGCCGAAGACCGTCTCAGCTACTGGCACCAGCTTCGTGAGATGGCCGGACTGGACGTGTCCGACTCGGTCCAGAGCACGGTACAGTGGGAGTTGGAGGCCGAGTTCGAGAAGAGGGCCAACGCCATCCGCGGGGAATACGAGGCCAAGCTCGCCGATCTGCGGATGAACTATCCGAGGCTCGTCGCCCGCAGGATGGCGGAGGGGCTCCTCAGGTTCGGTGGTGGTGACGCGACCGTGGCGGACATCCTCTCCCGGGCGGCGTCGACGCCCGGCCTGCAGCCCATCGGACCGGTGGATGGAGGGTTCGAAGTCGGAACGGGAATGTCCGCCACACCTCCCGCGGGAGTGGGGTCCAATGGCCGGCCGGCGGGGGACGTGACCGCCACCGCGGTGGCCGAGCCGCCGTCCGCGCCCGCGCCGGCGACGCCGGCCGCACCCGCCGCCGAGGAAGACGACGACGAAGGGCTGAGCATGGAGCCCTGGATCGAGACGGCCCGCTGCACCTCGTGCAACGAGTGCACCAATCTCAATTCGCGGATGTTCGCCTACGACGAGAACAAGCAGGCGTACATCAAGGACGCCCTGGCCGGAACCTACGCGCAGATCGTACAGGCGGCGGAGCGTTGCCCGGCGGGGATCATCCACCCCGGAGACCCGATCAATCCCAACGAGAAGGATCTGGAGAAGTGGGTGAAGCGGGCGGAGCCGTTCAACTGAGGGGGTAGGGGCCGCTCGTAGCGAGAAGGTTGCGAACACGAGGGTGGAGGCATACCTATGACCAGGTCGTGTCCTGCCCTGGTCCAGCCCCTTCGTCGGTCGAGTCGAACGTGGTGATCGCTGTCCGCAGGTGGTCCTGGTACCGTGTGGTGCTCGTTGCCGCGTTCGCCATCTGCGGTGATCGGCCGGCGCCCACGCCGGCCCAGACCAGGGTGGATACCGTCGGAGGCGTGGTCCACGTATGGAACTCCTCTTCCGGTGCGTGGGGGCGGGACGTGCCGTGGTCGGTCGCGGAGATCCTGCGCATCGGTGCCCCCTCCGGCCCTCCGGAGGAACTCTTCTCCGGACCGCTCCTCACCACGGCGCTGGGTACGGACGGGTCCATCTACGTACTGGACTCGGATGCCGACCAGATCACCGTGTTCGACACGTTGGGAACGTTCGTACGCCGGGTCGGTGGCCCCGGCCAGGGGCCGGGCGAGTTCGCCGCCCCGTCCGCGATGACGTGGGACGGTTATGGACGTCTGTGGGTCGCCAACGGGTTCGACGGCCGATACTCCATCTTCACCCCGGAGGGTGGGTTCGTTCGAACCGAACGTCGGCCCACCCATGCCATCGTTCGCCGGCAACATCGCCTTG
>JAOUPR010000138.1 GCA_029879725.1 Gemmatimonadota bacterium
GCGGGAACCTCTTCAGAGCGCCTCGGCGCCGAGTCCCACGGCCACCTTGGCGGCCAACTCCGTCACGAGATCGAACAACCCGTCGGGCCACGCGCCGATGACCTGCTCGTACGCGAGAGGAGTGCCGGTCTCCAACTCGTACACCTGCACCGAGACCACCACCTCGCTCCCCGACACGGAGACCCGTCCCACCATGAGGTGGGAGGCGCGATGGTCGCCCTCCGCCATGATCTCCTGGTCCAGACGGCGGTACGCCCCCTCGCCCTCGAAGTCCATGAGGAGTTCCCAGAAGTAGCGGTTGTGGACGCCGTGCCCCTCCAGGTCTCCCGCGATCATCTGCGCGACGCTGGCCCCCAACTCGTCCGGCAAGGCCTCGTCTCCGGCGCCCGCCACCTGAAGGGGGAAGACCAGGAGATCCGTCACCGGCATCTCGCGGGAGTGGAGGGTTCCACTCCGGAGGGCCGCCCTGCGCACGTCGTAGTAGATCTCCATGAGGGAGTCGGACTCGACGGTGGGGATCAGAACCGCCATGGGCGGCTCGCTCCGCAGCCAGGCGGCCAGGGCCGTCCGGGCCGAGTCGGGCATTCCGAGGCGCATGTGGCTCCGGGCGAGGTATCGTAGGGCCGCTCCGGTCTCACGCCGGTCCCGCAGCTCCGGATGGGCGAAGTCCCGCAACGACGCCACGGCGGACTCGATCTCGCCGGCGAAGTACTCCTCCACCCCCAACTGGAGACGGAGCTCCGGGTCGAAGTCCGCGCTGAGCCCGACCTCGACCTCACCACGGGACCCGGACGAAGCGACGAAGATGGTCAGGCCGAGGAAGGTCGCCAGCGCGGACATGAGCCCCACGGCGATGGGGCGGGAGTGGAGGGAGCGCCTCCACGACCGCACGGCCCTGCGGCTCTCCTCGTCCACCGTGTCCAGCAGGACGAACATCCGGGTCAGTCCCACCCCTTTGAGCCAACTCCACAGCGGAACCGGAACGACGTTGAAGCTCGCGCGGCCCCGCAGGAGATCCGCCACGGCGCGTCCCACCACCACCTCTCCGGGCTGTGCCCTGGATTGGAGCCGCGCGGCCACGTTCACGCCGGCTCCGTAGATGTCGCCGTCCGGGGCGTCCACCACCTCTCCCATGTGGAGTCCCACGCGGATCCCGGCGGAAGCGGAAACCGACGCGGAGGCGGCCTGGTACAGCTTCTGGAGCGCCAGCGCCGACTGGGCGGCGGCGTCCACGCTGTCGAACACGGCCAGCACCCCGTCTCCGGAGAACTTCACGATCCGCCCGCCGACCTCGTCCACGGCGTTCCGGGCCGCCTGCTGGAGCGTGTCGACCAGGGTGAGCGCCGCGTCCTCGTCGCGGGACGACAAGGCGGTGTAGCCGACGATGTCGGCGAACCAGACTGCGGCCAGACGGCGTGTGCGCTCCTTGGACATGTATCCAGTATCCAAGGAGAGTGCCGTCGGAGGCAATAGGCTCAGCGGGAGCCCGTGATGGCCTCCACTTCCATCTCCACCAGGTACTCGTTCCCGATCACGCCCGCCTGCACCATGGTGTTGGCGGGCTGGATGGCGCCGAAGCGGGCGCCGTGGGCGCGGGACACGGGCTCCCAGTCCTCCTCGCGCTGGATGTAGATGCGCGTACGAACCACGTCCTCGAGCGTGGCGCCCAGCGACCGCAGCGCACCCTCGATCTTGTCGATGATGAAGTGCGTCTGCGCCGCCGGATCGGACCCACCGATGGCCCGGCTCCCGTGGGTCGCCGTGGTGCCCGACACCAGGATGCGATCGCCCCGGCGGACGGCACGGCTGAACCCGGCCAGGTCCTCCCAGATGGTCCCGGTGAGGACCTGTCGGCGCGCGGGGCCCTGGTCCCGGACTTCGTACGGCGCGGGAAAGGAGTCGAAGTGGTGGCTGAGATCTCCCGACGCCGTCAGATACGGGGGCATGCGGTATTCGTCGCCACAGTCCCCGGGGATGGGGGAGAGGGCCGCCGTGGCCGAGGCCAGCTCCTCACGGGACCGTTCGTCCAGGGAGAACCCGAAGAGGCGCCGGTTGTCGGCGATGTGCTCGCTGCGGCCCAGGCGGGCTCCGATGATCACGCCGGCGACGGCGGGCTGCTCCAGGATGTAGCGGGACGCCACGTTGGCCACGGAGACTCCGTGACGCGCCGCGATCTCCGCCACCGAGTGGAGCAGATCCTGGAAGACGCCCCACCCCCCCGCCGCGTCGATGAAGCGCTTGTACTTCATCTGCGACCAGGTGGTGACCTCGCCGGGCCCGGGCTCGGGCGCGCCCACCCACCGCTCGGTGAAGAACCCGCCCGCCACCGTCCCGAAGGCCAGGAGCTTCACTCCGTGCTCCAGACACAGCTCCGTCATCGCGCCCCGGGCACGCCGGTCGAGGAGGGAGCAACAGACCTGGTTGGACACCACCTCGATCCCGCTGTGCAGGATCATGCGCAGATGCGCCGTGTCGCAGTTGGTGAGACCCAGGTGCCGGATCAATCCCTCCTCCCGCAGCTCCCGCAGATGGAAGAGGCAGTCCAGCCACGCGGGGTGCCACCACGCCCAGGCGTGGAACTGGAGCAGATCGATGGACGAGGCGCCCATGCGCTCCAGCGAACGCTCCACGGCGGCGCGCACCTCGTCCCGGGTCACCGGACCGGGGTCCGGAACCCACTTCGTGAGAAGCTGCACTCCACCTTCTCCCACGGAGGCCCGGAAGCGCCCCGCCACCACCTCCGCCGATCCGTAGTGATCCGCCATGTCGAAGGTCGTGAACCCCGCCTCGGCGTACGGCCCCATGGCGGCCGCCGTGGCCTCGGGGTCGACCGCCCCCCCCTCTCGTTCCAGATCCGCGATCTGCCACATCCCCGTGAGCACCCGGGAAATGGACAACCCCGGCGCGAGTTCCATCCGTTCCACGTCCGTCACCGACATGTCCTCACTCCGGTGGCAGGGTGGCGAAGAGCGCATCCACGTCCACGCCGCGCCTCCGCAGCGCTCTCGTTTCCCGGAGGAACACCAGCGTGGCGCCGGCCAGGACCATCAACCAGATCCACGTCGAGTGGAGGTACCAGTGGTCCAGGGACGCCCGCAGATCCTTCACCACGTGCACGCCGAGGAAGCCGCCCAGCATCACCGTTCCGGCGGTCGCCAGGGGAATCTGCACCCGACGCGACGAGAATACCTTCACCTCCGCCGCCAGACCGGGGTTCCGGTGGGGAAGGGTGAGCACCGTGACACACATGACCAGGAAGTTCACCAGCATGGAGGTCACCAGGATGTCCACGCCCAGGAAGAAGTCCCCGGCGAAGTGGCTCCCCAGGATCCCCACCGTGGCCATCCCCCCGCTGAGCACGATGGCCGCGTCGGGCGTGTGCCGGCCGGGGTGGACCCGCGTGACGAACCGCGGGAAGATGCCGTCTTCGGCCCACGCGAACATGAGGCGCGACACCGCCAGGAGCATGGCGGGAAGATCGTTGACCAGGGCCACGGCGGCGCCGGCCACGATGAGCACGGTCCACCGGGGAGACAGGAGATACCCCAGGAGGCCGGGCGCCGTGAGATCCTGCGTCCGCGCCCGTTCCTGGATGAAGCTCCATGGCACCGCGTGGTACACCGCGGAGGTGAAGAGGAAATAGAACCCACCCACCGTGACCACCGCGATCCCCACGGCCAGGGGGAGGGATCGCCCGGGATCCCGCGCCTCTCCCCCGGCCTGGGCGATGGAGTCGAACCCGATGAAGCTGGAGAAGAGGACGGCGGAGGCGGCCAGGAACACCCCCGGACGGAGCGGCCCGGAAGCGCCCACGGGAACGGTCCCGCCCCCGCGGGCCGCCAGCGCCGCCGCGAAGTCCGCGTGGTCGAAGAGGAAGCCCGCCGCGATCACGATGGCCCCCAGGGCGAACATGAGGAACATGAGGGGCACCAGGGTGCGCTCGTAGGCCTTCACGCCGCGCAGATTC
The DNA here is from genome assembly GCA_029879725.1 of Gemmatimonadota bacterium. Taxonomy (GTDB): domain Bacteria; phylum Gemmatimonadota; class Gemmatimonadetes; order Longimicrobiales; family Gaopeijiaceae; genus JAOUPR01. The sequence goes on from JAOUPR010000138.1 coordinate 3,968, forward strand.
ACCCCCACGAAGGTCCACAGCAGCCCCAACGCCACGGTGAGGCGTACGGCCGGGGCGTCCAGCGTACCCGCCGTCGCCGTCCACCCGGCCGCCACGGCGATGTCACGGAGAAAGGGAACCGTCACGTACGACACCACCCCGATGGCGATGGACAGCCCGAACCACTGGGAGAACGAAGCCACGAATCCCAGGTAGGGGTGCAGCCCCCGGCTGGCGTACACGTAGCTCCCTCCGGCACGGGGCATGGCCGACGCGAGGATGGCGTAGGCGAACGCCGCCAGCACGGCCGGCACCGCGGCGAACAGGAACGCGGGCATCACGTGGGGTCCGATCCCCGGGACGCTGCGTTGGATCATGATGGGGATCACGTAGATGGACGCGCCCATCATGGAGCAGATTCCCGTGGCCGCCAACCCGAGAAGGCCGAGTTGCCGCCGCAGTGCGGGGGTGTCGGATGGATCGCTCATGACCTTCCGGGCGCAGGGCGTGGGTGGTGGTGGATGGGGGGGAGCAACTTGCCCGGCGCCGCCCCACGGGGCAAGCCGGATCCGCTCCTCCACGGACGGGGCGTGGGCCTGTGGGCCGGGGGCGCCGGGGGATCTTGTGGGAACGCCCGCTCGGCCCCCTC
>JAOUPR010000018.1 GCA_029879725.1 Gemmatimonadota bacterium
GTGCGTACGGCGCGTGAAGGAATGACGTTTTTTTTTGCTCGAAGACATTGAAAAAAAGGTATATACCTATGTGTCGATCAAGTCGTGATGGAAGCTCGAGGGGGGACGATCCGCCCGGTCGGATGGGGTGGGGGTTGGGGACTGTCCTCGCCGTGCTGACGCTGGGCGTGGCTACGCCCGCGCACGGTCAGGATTCGGTCGCGGTCACCCTGGAGGCGGCCCGGACCGCGGCCCGTGAACACGCCCCCATGGTGGGCGTGGCCCGCGCCCGTGCCCGGGCGGCCCGTGAGGGCGTGACGGCGGCGGGGGGTTTTCGCCTCCCCTCCGTGGGGGTGGAGGCCGGGGCCATGCGATCCAACGATCCCGTGGCCGCCTTCGGTACTCGCCTGCGGCAGGGGCGGATCACCGCCGCGGATTTCGATCCGACGCTCCTCAACGATCCGGCGGCGCTCACCGACTGGAGTGGCGCCGTGGGGGCTCGCTGGGCGCCCGTGGACTTCTCGCGGGACGCGGCCCTGGCCGCGGCCCGGAGTGCCGCGGAGGCGGCTCGGCTCGGTGCGGAATGGACCGTTCGCGCGTCCGAGTTCCAGGCCGAGGTACGGTACGTGGAAGCCGTGGGGATGGCGCGGGAGCTGGAAGCGGCGCGGGCGGCGCTGGAGGCTGCCGCGGCCAATGAGCGGGTGATCGGCCGCCGCGCGGAGGAAGGCTTCCTGACGGACGCCGACGTCCTCCAGGCGCGGGCGTCCGTGGAGGCCGCTCGAGCCGGTGAGATCGATGCCCGGCGGCGCCTCGCCGACGCTCGTGCGCGCTTGGGGGTCGTCCTGGGATGGCCCCTCGATCGGACGCCGATTCCGGTGGACACCCTCATCCCGTTCACGGTGCATGCGGACGAGGGATCCATCGAAGAGCGGCTGGACCTGCGGGCGAGCCACGCGGGCGTCGAGTTGGCTCGAGCCCGGGTGCGCGAGGCCGGGGGGAGCCGTCTTCCGACGGTGGAAGGTTTCGCCCGCTTCGAGACCCATTCTCCCGAGGTCTTCAGCGGGATGAAGTCGGACTGGACGGTGGGGTTCACCGTGAAGGTCCCCGTGTTCACGGGGTTCCAGGTGGAGTCCCACAGGCGGGCGGCCCAGGCCCAGCACACGGCCATGGAGTTGGAACACGAGCGGACACTGCGCGAGGCCCGGGTGGAGTTGGAAGAGGCCCGCAGGGCCCTGGACGCCGCCACGCAGGGCGCGCGGGCCGCCGAGGCCGCCGCCGCGGCGGCGGAGGAAGCGCTCCGCCTCATGCAACGGCGGTTCGAGGAAGGACTCACGACGACGGCGGAACTGCTGGGCGCGGAATCCCGCGCCAGCGCGCTACGGGTGAACGCGGTGCGCGCCGACCTCAACCGGGGTCTGGCGGCCGCGCGACTCAATTTTCTCACCGATTTCGATCACGACGACCTCTCCGGAGGAATGGACTCATGAAGCGACTGTTTTGGCTGACCGCAGCCCTGGCCGGGACGGCTTGCTCCGCCGGAGAGCCGGGGCACCTTCCCCAGGATGGACGGACGGTGGACGTGACGGTTTCCACCGCACTGGAGCTCCCCGCGGAGGAGAGCTTTCCCGCCGTCATCACTTCCGAGCGCGTGGCCGACGTGGCCACGCGCATGAGCGGCACCGTGGAGCGCGTCTTCGTGGACGTGGGCTCGCGGGTGGCGGCCGGAGACGCGCTGGTGCGTCTCGACGCTCGTGACGTGGACGCTCGCGTGTCCGCGGCCCGGGCCATGGAGGAGCTGGCGGAGCGCTCCTTCCGCCGGGTGGAATCGCTGACGTCCGACGGGGCGGCGTCGCAGCACGAGCTGGACCAGGCGCGGGCGGGCCTGGAGGCGGCGCGCGCGTCTCGCGCGGAAGCCGAGGCCCAGGAGGCCTACGCGGTGGTCCGCTCTCCCTTCGCCGGGGTGGTGACGCGGCGTTCCGTGGACCCGGGTGATCTGGCCGTTCCCGGGCGCCCCATGATCACGGTGATGTCTCCCGGCGCGCTGAAGGTCGTGGCGGATCTTCCCGCCCACCGGGCGGGAACCATCGCGGTGGGGGATCCGGTGCGGATCCGGACCGGAGACATGGTTCCCCTCGTGGGGAGGGTGGCCCGGGTGGTGCCCGCTCTGGGTGAGGGCGGACGGACGTTTCGCGTGGAGGCCACCCTCGAGGGCGGCGCCAACGTGACGCCGGGGAGCTACGCGCGCATCGAGGTGGCCCGTGTGGGGTCGGCCGCGCGCTGGATCCCCGCGGACGCGGTGGTCACCCGGGGTCAGCTCCGCGGTGTGTACGCCCTGGAGGACGGGACGTTGCGTCTCCGCTGGGTGCGTCTGGGTCAGGAGCGGGACGGCGCCTACGAACTGTTGGCGGGCCCGGCGGGTGCGCTGCGCGTCGTGCGTGACCCCGCGCCGGAGTTGGCCGACGGAACGGTCGTGACGGGGGTCACCGAGGCGGCCTGGTCCGTGGGCGGCGGTGTGACGAGACAGGAGGTGGTCGGGTGAAGAGCAATCTCGCGGGCAGTCTGGCCGGCATCTTTCTCGATTCGAAGCTGACGCCGCTGATCATGGCGGCGGCGCTGGGGCTGGGCGTGTGGACGCTCGCCACCATGGCCAGCGAGGAAGAGCCCCAGATCATCGTGCCCCTGGCCGATCTGTATCTCCCGCTTCCGGGCGCCACGCCGCAGGAAGTGGAAAACCGACTCCTCATCCCCCTGGAGAGCGTTCTCTCGGGAATCCAGGGAGTGGAGTACGTCTACAGCCACGCCGAGCCCGGGTTCGGTCTGGTCACGGTGCGGTACGAGGTCGGGCTCGACATGGAGGAGAGTCTGGTCAAGCTCTACAGCACCCTCATGAAGTACGCCGACCGCATGCCGCCGGGGTTGCAGTTCCCCCTGGTCAAGACGGTGAGCATCGACGACGTCCCCTTCTTCACGGCGGGACTCACGTCGGAGACCCTGGACGGGGGTGCCCTGAGGCAGATCGCCGACGAACTGAGGGTGGAGCTGGAAGCGCTGTCCGAAGTGCGTGACGTGACGGTGGTGGGTGGCTATCCCCGGGAGATGCGCGTGGAGTTGGATCCCGAGCGCATGGCGACCTATGGGATCGATCCCCTTCGCGTGGCCCAGCGGCTCCAGGGGGAGAACGTGAGGATGGAGGCCGGTACGTACACGTACGACGACGAGGTCGTGCGGGTCGTGGCGGGCCCCTTCCTCACCAACGCGGAGGACGTGGAGGCGGTGGTTCTGGACGTGCGCGACGGAGCGCTCATCCAGGTGGGGGACGTCGCCCGGGTGGTGGACGGCCCCGGTGAGGTCGACCAGTACACCTTCCACAACGCCGGAGACGGACGGTGGGTGCCGTTGGTGTCCGTGGCCGTGTCCAAGCGCCCCGGGGCCGACGCGACCCAGGTGGGGCGTGCGTTGGAGAGGCGTATCGAGGACCTGCGGGGCCGCCTCCTCCCCGCTGACGTGTCGGTGGAGGTCACGCGGAACTACGGGGAGTCGGCCCGGGACAAGGTGGTGACGCTGCAGGAGCACCTCTTCATGGCGGTGCTCGCCGTGGGTGTGGTGATCCTCCTCACCATGGGGTGGCGGAGCGCGGTGGTGGTCATGATGGCCGTGCCGGTGACCTTCGCCCTGACCCTGTTCGTGTACCAGATCTTCGGGTACACGCTCAACCGGGTGACGCTCTTCGCGCTGATCTTCGTGACCGGAATCGTCATCGACGACTCCATCATCGTGGCGGAGAACATGGAGCGTCACTTCGCCATGAAGGACCGGCCCCTGCGGGCTGCGGCGAAGGCCGCCGTGGACGAGGTGGGGAATCCCACCATCCTGGCGACGCTCACCGTGATCGCCGCGGTGCTCCCCATGCTCTTCGTGAGCGGACTCATGGGACCGTACATGAGCCCCATGCCCATCGGGGCCACGGTGGCCATGCTCTTCTCGCTGGGCGTGGCGCTCGTGGTCACGCCCTGGCTGGCCTTCCGTCTTCTCAAGGGGGCGCACGCCCACGAGGAAGGTGAAGGCTACGTGCTGGAGAAGACCGCCATCTATCGACTGTACGCACGCACGATGGGGCCCCTCCTGGAGCGCCCGAAGGCGATGTGGGGAGCGCTGGCCGGAGTGGTCGTCCTCCTCCTCGGCTCCGGCGGGATGTTCCTGACCCGTTCGGTGGCCGTGAAGATGCTCCCCTTCGACGACAAGAACGAGGTGCAGGTGATCCTCGACATGCCCGAGGGGACCGCCCTGGAGACCACGGTGGCGTTGGCCTCGGACATGGGGCGGGTGGTCGGCGAGTTGGAGGAAGTGAAGGACCTGCAGCTGTACGCGGGAGTGGCGGCGCCGTTCAACTTCAACGGGATGATCCGTCACTACTATCTGCGCCGCGCGCCCCACGTGGCGGACCTGCAGGTGAACCTGGTGGACAAGGGAGACCGGAAGGCGAAGAGCCATGACGTGGCCAAGGTCATCCGTCCCCTGGTCGAGGCGCTCGCCGAGGCATCCGGAACGGGAGCGCGGGTGAAGGTGGTGGAGGTGCCGCCGGGTCCCCCGGTGCTCTCCACCCTGCTCGCCGAAGTGTACGGAGACGACGAGGCGGAGCGCGTACGGGTGGCTCGCGAAGTGATGGACCGCTTCGAGGCGCACGCCAGCGTGGTGGACGTGGACTGGTCGCTCGCGGCTCCCCAGCGGGAGATCCGGTTGGCGGTGGACGCGGAGAAGGCGGCGGTTTCCGGTGTGGCCAAGGAGCAGGTGGTGGCCGCGCTCCGGATGGGGCTGGGGGGACAGGTGGTGTCCCATCTTTCCGTGCCGGAGTCCCGGTCTCCGGTGCCGCTGCGTGTCCAGTTGGCGGAACCCGATCGGGCCGGCGCCCATCAGCTGGGCCGGATCCACGTGGCGTCGGTCCGCGGTGACATGGTGCCGGTGGCGGAGTTGGTGCGCACGGAGGAGTCCACGCGCCCGCAGGTGGTGGACCGCAAGAACGGGAAGCCGGTGGTGTACGTCATGGCCGAGGTGGCCGGTGAGGCCGAAAGCCCGGTGTACGCCATCCTCGACCTGGAGAAGGAGTTGGACCAGATCCAGGTGGCGGGCGGGGAACCGTTGGGGCGGCTCTTCGCCCGGCAGCCGGTGTCCACGGACCGCCCGGTGATGAAGTGGGACGGCGAGTGGCACATCACCTACGAGGTCTTTCGCGACCTGGGGATCGCCTTCGCCGGGGCGTTGGTGCTGATCTACGTCCTCATCGTGGCGTGGTTCGGATCCTTCAGCACCCCGCTGGTGATGATGGCGGCGATTCCTCTGACCCTGGTGGGGATCGCTCCGGGGCACCTCATCTTCGGGGCCTTCTTCACGGCCACGTCCATGATCGGGATGATCGCCCTCGCCGGGATCATGGTCCGCAACGGGATTCTCCTCATCGACTACCTGGAGGCCAGGACGGCCGCCGGTGTGCCGTTGAAGGAGGCCATCATCGAGGCGGGAGCGGTGCGGACGCGTCCCATCGCTCTCACCGCGGGGACCGTGGTCATCGGCGCCGTGGTGATCCTCTTCGATCCCATCTTCCAGGGACTCGCGGTGGCGCTCATCACCGGTGCCATCGCCTCCACGGTACTCACGCTGGTGGTGGTGCCGGGGATCTACTTCCTCATGAAGACGGGAGGGAAGGGGTACGGGGATCCGGAGACTTCGGAGACTTCGGAGACCGAGCCCGTGGAACTCTCCGAGACGACCATAGCCGAGCCCCGGGACGGGTCCGTCCTGGTGGGCTCCTGACAGGATGGAACCCATGAAGTTGGTGATTCTCTTGTACCTGGAAGACGACCAGGCGGTCGTGGAGAAGATCCTCCACGACCATGGGGTGCAGGCCTTCAGCAGCCTCCCCGTCACGGGGCACGGCGCCGGGGCGGCCGGGTGGTACGGCCAGGTGGCACCCTACGCGTCGCGCATGACGTTCACCCTCATCCCCGAGGCTCGGGCCGGAGAACTCCTGGACGCCGTGAAGACGGCCCAGGGACTCCAGGACCCGGCACACCCGCTTCACGCGCTCCAGGTGGACGTGGAGAAGGCGGTCGACTCGGGATCACCCATCACGGAAAGGATCGATTCCAAATGAGCATGCACCACAAGATCCGGCTCATCGCCGGCACCTTCACGCTGATCTCCCTCGCCCTGGGCTGGTGGGTGAATCCCCTCTGGTTCCTCTTCACCGCCTTCGTGGGCGTGAACCTGATCCAGTCGTCCTTCACCCGCTGGTGCCTCATGGAGGACATCCTGCGGAAGACGGGGATCCACCGGGAGGCCTGAGCGGGCCCGGTCGCGAAGAGGGCCCCCGGGGCCGACTTCGCGTGACGGGTGGGAGCCTCCTCGGCGGGACCTCGATCCTGCCGGGGAGGCTCTCGTCGTTCCACCGTGCGTCGCCGCCCTTGTCCCACGTGGGCGCGTGGTACGAGGTTGGGTGGCGGCACGGCTCGGTCGCCCCTTCACCGGGAGGGACCCGCCGGCGAGCGGAGTGGAAATCCATGGGAGGCGGATGATGTTCGAGGGCATCGCGGGCGCCACGGGGGCGTCGAGGAAGCTGGTTCTGCTGGGAGTCGTGACCCTGATGTCGGCGTGCGCGGGATCGGCCGGGCCGACACCGCCTCCCGCTCCCACGCGGGATCGCACCGCCGCGGATCTCCCGCTGCGGCGCACGGACGAGGCGCCCGGTCAGGTGGTGACCATCCCCAAGGTCATGGGAGTGGATCTCGATACCGTCCGGGCCGGCGAGTTCGACCAGGGGAAGATGTGGACCTTCGAGCATCCCCCGGTGGAGTACTTCTCGCGCACCTACGGATTCCGCCCCGACGACGCGTGGTTCGAGCGGGCTCGTCTGGGTGCCCTGCGCATCCCCAGCTGCTCGGCGTCGTTCGTGTCACCCAACGGGTTGGTCATGACCAACCACCACTGTGCCCGCGAGTTCGTCACGCAGGTGCAGCGCGAGGGGGAGACGCTCCTGGACGACGGCTTCTTCGCGACGAACCTCGCGGACGAGCGGGAGGTGGAGGACTTCGAGGCCGACCGCCTCATGGACATCGTGGACGTCACCTCGGAGGTGAACTCCCAACTGGACGGGATTCCTCCCGGGGAGCGGGCGGAAGCCAGGGAATCCCTCCTCGAGGAGATCAAGGCGCGCATTCTCGGGGAGCGCGGGGGTGAGGAAGCCGGGATCGTGGTGGAGATGATCTCCCTGTACAACGGAGGGCTCACCTCCGCGTACGTGTTCCGGAGATACACCCGGGCCAAGCTCGTCGCTGCCCCGGAGCTGCAGCTGGGATTCTTCGGGGGTGACCCCGACAACTTCACCTACCCCCGGTATGCCCTGGACTTCTCCTTCTTCCGCCTGTACGACGAGGACGGGAACCCCCTGGAGAGCGACCCGTATTTCCCGTTCTCCAGGGAGGGGGTGTCCGCGGGCGAGCCCGTGTTCATCGTGGGGAATCCCGGCTCGACGAGCCGTCTCCAGACCGTGGCCGAGTTGGACTTCCGCCGCGACGTGTCCGACCGGGCCGTGCTGGATCTCCTCCGCTCCAGGATGGCGGTGCTCGACGCCTTCATCCGCGAGAATCCGGAGGTGTCGGAACAGCTGGACCTGCGCAACGAATACTTCGGGTTGAGCAACTCGGAGAAGGCGTATTCGGGACAATTGAAGGGGCTGGGTGATCCGGTGATCCTGGCCCGCCGGCGGGACACGGAGCGTCGTTTCCAGGCGGCCATCGAGGCGGATCCCGGGATGGCGGCGCGGTATGGAGGGTCCATCGGGCGGATGGCCGAGCTCCAGGCCGCGAAGCGGGAGTACGCGCCGGGCTTCGGCGCCTTCCTCGCCCTGAGCGCCGACTACCTGGCGTCGTCCACGCTCCACCGGGCGCTGGTCGCGTTCCAGATCATGAACGCGCGCGGGAACGGGGTGGCACCGGAAGACACCGAAGATCTCCTGGACGAGCTGAGGGAGATCCCGCAGTTGCCCGCGTCGCTGGACCAGGCGCTCATGGTGGCCCGCTTCGAGGACTTCCGGAACTACTACGGAGACGACAGCCCCCTCGTGGCGGCGGTTCTCCAGGGACGGTCTCCGGAGGAGGTCGCGTCTCGCGTGAACCAGCGTTCCGTGCTGGCCGACTCCGCCCGCGCGGTGGGGGCCGTGGAGGGCGGGAACATCGACATGGCCGACCCGGCCCTCGCGGTGGTGATGGCGTATCTCCCGGCGTTCATCGAGTTCCAGCAGGGGGTGTTCTCCGTCTTTCCCGAGGAGGAGACCCTCGCCGCCGATCTGGGACGGGCGCGGTTCGCGGTGTACGGCACCGACGTGCCCCCCGACGCGACCTTCTCCCTGCGCATCGCCGACGGGGTGGTGGAGGGGTATCCCTACAACGGGACCGTGGCTCCCGTGCACACGACGTTCTTCGGGATGTACGACCGCCACTACTCCCACGAAGGGGAGGCCGACTGGGCTCTGCCCGCGCGGTGGCTCGACCCGCCCGCGGGATTCGACCTGCGCACCCCGCTCGACTTCGTATCCACCGTGGACATCATCGGAGGAAACTCCGGGTCACCGGTGCTGAACCGGAAGCTGGAGGCGGTGGGCGTGGTCTTCGACGGCAACATCGAGAGTCTCCCCGGGGACTACATCTATCTCCCGACGCTGAACCGGTCGGTTACCGTGGACGTGCGCGCCATCCTCGAGGCCCTCGACGACATCTACGACATGGACCGCCTGGTGCTCGAGTTGACCACCGGAACGCTCGTCCCCACGGAGCGGGAGGCCGACGCCCGCCGGCCATGATTACACCGGGCCGGATCGTCGACTATGTTGCGCGGGGTGGGGGAAGGCATGAAGTTGCAGGCGTTTGTGTGATTCATGACGTCGTGCAGGATTGAATGAAGGCTCCCGTCATCCTGATGGTCGCGCCACCCGGCGCGAATCTCCTCCAGGGCACCGTGCCCCTCGAGGCCGCGGGATGCCGTGTCCTGTCCGCGCATACGGCGTGGTCGGCGCTGGAAACGGCCGCGGAGGTGGCGCCCGACGCCGTCCTGGTGGAGCTCGACGTTTCCGAGATCGACGGATTCGCCCTGGGGAGGAGCCTCAAGGAGAATCCCGCCACCGCGGATATCCCCGTCATCGCGGTGACCACCCGGTCGGGCAAGGTGCTGGCCGGGGCCCTTGAAGCCGGGGTGGACGCCTACATCGCGGCGCCGTCCGACCACACGTCTTTCTGGGCCGAAGTGTCCTCCATCCTCCAGTTCGCCACCCGCGAACACGATTCCGGCGCGGAGCCCGTGCCGGAGGGAGGCCATCCGATTCCCGACTGGAGGATGAGTCGGGGAAAGGTGCTGGTGGTGGAAGACGAGGCGACCAACCTGAGGATCATGGAGTTCATCCTCGGTCAGGACGGTCACGAGGTCATCACCGCCATCACCGGGGAGGAGGGGCTCGAGATGGCGCGGGAGCACAATCCCGACGCCATCGTGCTGGACGTGCTCCTTCCCGGCGAACTCGACGGGTACGACGTGTGCCGGGCCATCAAGGAGGGACCGGAGCCATTGCGGTCCACTCCGGTGCTCATGGTGAGCGTTCTCCTGGATCCACGGAACCGCCTGGAAGCCATCCGCGCCGGCGCCAACGATTTCCTCTCCAAGCCTCTCGAAGCACGGGAGTTGGCCATGCGCGTGCGGAACTACGTGTATGCGAAGAGGCTGCAGGACCGCGTGCTGTCGGATTATCAGCGGCTCACCGTGTTGGAACAACTCCGGGCCGGACTGACCCAGATGCTGGTCCATGATCTGAGGACCCCCATCATCGGGATCCGGGGATACCTGGACCTCCTCACCCTGGACTACGCCGAGACCCTGCCCGAAGAGGGCCAGCAGTTCCTCAGCCGTGCCATCCACAACACCGTCACGCTGCAGACGTTGGTCAACACGGTGATGGATGTGAGCCGCCTGGAAGAAGGCAGCCTTCCCGTGAATCGGTCTCCGGTGTCGTTGGGCGAGGTCGTGGCCGAGGCCAGGCGGATCCTGGGAGACGACGGGGACACGCTGGTGTCGATTTCCGCGGACATGCTCGCGAATTGCGACCAGGACCTCGTCCTCCGTGTGATGGTGAATCTCCTGAGCAACGCGCTGACCTTCTCACCCGAAGGGGGGGTGGAGGTGGCGGCCGAGGTGGGCTCCGAAGGTGTCCGGGTGGAGGTGCGCGACCGGGGGGAGGGCGTACCGGACGCCGAGAAGGAGCGGATCTTCGAGAAGTTCGTTCAGGGGAAGTCGCACGGGCACCGATCGACCTCGTCCGGTCTGGGTCTCGCGTTCGTGCGCCTGGCCGTCGAAGCACACGGGGGGACGGTCGGGGTGTTGGACCGGGAGGGTGGCGGTAGCATATTCTGGTTCGAGATTCCCGCCGCCTGATCCATCCGTCCGCTTCCTTTCGCCGGGCCCAGTCCATAGTGCGTATCCGTCCGAATCCGATCATCGCGGTCGCGGCGTTCGCCGTGGTATCCGTCGGCTCCGCTCTGCTCCCTGCGCGGGTGGATGCCCAGGAGGTCGATTCGCTCCAGGCGGTACTCCCGGATGCGTCGGGTGGTGAGCGGCTGGAGATCCTGATTCGCCTGGCGAGCCTCCTGCGGGGGTCCGACCCCGAGCGGGGTCTGGCGATGGCGGAGGAGGCCGCGGTCCTCGCGCGGGAGTTGGACCTGCCGGCCCAGGAGGCCCTCGCGCTTCGGAATGCCGCGTTGATCCACATCGGATACTCCCGGTACGATTCGGCCATGGCGCTGGGAGAGTCCGCCCGAGCGTTGCTGGGTGGCCTCGACGAGCCGGGGATCCTGGGGCGGATCCTGGAGACGCAGGGGACCGCGCGGTATTTCCAGTCGCGCTTCGACGACGCCACGCGGCTCTATGGGGAGGCCGCGGAGGAGTACCGGAAGATCGACTTCGCCGAGGGGCGGGCGGTCATCCTGAACAACGTGGCGGTGATCCTCCAGTCCCAGGGGCGGTACCGGGAGGCCATGGAGTACCACCGTCAGGTGCTGGACCTGCGTGAGGAACTGGGAGACCGGCTGGGCCGCTCCGACGTATTCACGAACATGGGCCTCATCCAGCAGGAACTGGGTAATCCCACGGAAGCCCTGGAACTCCAACGCCAGGCCCTGGCCATCCGTGACGAGATCGGCGACCGCCGCAAGGCCGCGGAGAACCACCTCAACATCGCGGGCATCTATTCTTCCCTGGCCGAGCCGGACTCCGCGCTGGCGTACGCGCTGGAGGCCGTCGTGATCGGAGAGGATCTGGGCGACCAACGAGTGCTGGGCCTCAGCCTCAGCAACGCGGCGGCCGCGTATCATGATCTCGGCGACATGAACGCCGCGATGAGCGCGGCGTCGCGGGCGGCGGGGATCGGAGAGGAGATCGGGAACATGCTTCTCTTCGCGTCGGCGTCCGTGAACCTGGCCACGGTCCACAAGAGTCTCGGTCAGACGGACCGTGCCATCCGTATCGCGTCCGATGCGGCCGTGGTGGCCGAGGACATCGGGTCGCGTCAGTACGCCCGCGACGCCTACGGACTTCTGGTGGAGCTGTACGAGGCGAAGCGTGATTTCCAGAACGCGCTCCTCGTATTGCGGAAGTTCCAGGAGCATCGGGACTCCCTCCAGAGCGACGAAGGGCACCGGGCCGCGGCGGAGTTCCAGGCGCTGTACGAGGCCGAACGGAGCCGGCACCAGATCGACTCGCTGGGGGCGTACAACCAGGCACTGGCCCTTCAGGCGGAACGGGCGCGGGTGGGGCGGCTTCGCGTCGGCCTCGTGGTTGGTGCGCTCATGGCGCTGGTGCTGTTTCTCCTGTACCGCACCCGGGTGTCTGCCCGCGCGCGTACGCTGTCGGAGACGGCGAGGACCGCGGCGGAGCAGGCCAACAGGGCGAAGAGCGAGTTCCTCGCCACCATGAGCCACGAGCTCCGCACTCCCCTGAACGCCATCATCGGCTTCTCGGAGATCCTGGCGGACCGGACCTTCGGCGATCTCAACGAGCGGCAACTCCGGTACATGGGGCACATCCACACGTCCGGAAGGCATCTCCTGAGCCTCATCAACGACGTGCTCGACCTCTCCAAGGCCGAGGCGGGGAAGATGGAGTTGGAGCCTGCCTGGGTGAATCCGCGGGACATCGTGGAGAGTTCCGTGGTCATGATCCGTGAGCGTGCCGCGAAGAAGAACGTGCAGGTGCGAGTGGAATGCGCCCCTTCGCTCGTCGGAGTGCACGCCTTCCTGGACGAACGGAAGCTCAAACAGATCCTGTACAACCTCCTCTCCAACGCGGAGAAGTTCACGCCTGAGGGAGGATTGGTGCTCGTGACGGCGGCGCGCGGCGACGGTGAGCTGGTCGTACAGGTCGCCGACACCGGGACGGGGATCGCATCCACCGACCTGGGGAGGATCTTCGAGCCCTTCGAGCAGGTCTCCGTGGGAAGGGACCGGGAAGACGCCGAGCAGGTGGTGGGCACCGGTCTGGGCCTTCCCCTCACCAGACGTCTGGTGGAACTCCACGGAGGGAGACTGAGCGTCGAGAGCGACGGCTCGGGGGCGGGATCGACCTTCTTCGTGCACCTTCCGGTGCCGTTCAAGCCCATCATCGGAGACACTCCGGTCGAGCCGTCGCCGCAAGGCTCGCTCCCTGCCTCCACCGCTCCTCTCGTCCTGGTGGTGGAGGACGATCCTGAATCCGCACGTCAGATTTCGGCCCAGGTTCGGGAGGCGGGCTTCACACCCGTGACCGTGTCCGACGGGGAGGCCGCCGTGGAGGAGGCAGAGCGGCTACTCCCCTTCGCGCTGACGCTGGACATGAACCTTCCCAGGATGGATGGATGGAGGGTCCTCGCCCGGCTCAGCCGCAACCCGGCGACACGGAGCATTCCCGTGGTCATCATCTCCGTGGAGGAGGAGCAGGTCCTGGCCCACGACTTCGGCATCGTGAAGTGGTTCTCCAAGCCGGTCAACCGGGAGGCGCTCATCGCGACGCTCCGGTCCATCACGCCGGTCACGGGGAATGGGACGGGGTACGTGCTCATCGTCGACGACGACCCCACCACCGTCGAGCTTCTGGAGACCGTCCTTCGGGGAGAGGGGTACCGTACCCGGGCGGCTCTGGGCGGCGCGGAGGCGCTCCACGTCATACAGGAGGACGAGCCCGCGGTGCTGGTTCTCGACCTGGTGATGCCGGAGGTGTCTGGTTTCGACGTGGTGCGCACGCTTCGGTCCAGCGCGCCGGGTCGCGACATCCCCATTCTCATCTACACGTCCATGGACCTCGACCGGGAAGACCGGTCGCAGCTCCAGGATGCGGTACAGGGGATCGTGTTGAAGTCGGAGGAGGGTCCACGCGCGTTGGCGGATCACCTGGTCAGGATCAAGGCGGCTTCCTCGAAAGCAGCAAGGAGTTGAACGCTTGAGCTACAGGATTCTGGTGGTGGAAGACCGGATGGTGAACATGGAGATGGTCACCGCGCTCCTGCAGGCGGCGGGATGCGAGGTGATCCAGGCCACCAGCGGTGAAGAGGGGGTGGACCGAGCGCGCAGGGAGCAACCTTCGGCGATCCTCATGGACATCGGACTCCCGGGGATCAGCGGGATCGAGGCCACCCGCGTCCTCAAGGAGGATCCCGGTACCCGGGACATCCCGGTCATCGCCGTCACCGCACTGGCCCGCGGTGAGGATCGCGCGGCCGCCCTGGAGGCTGGATGTGACGGGTATCTCACCAAGCCCCTCGACACGCGGCAGTTCTGGGAGGAGGTGTCGGCGATCATCGAAGCGGCGCAGGTGGCGGGGGGTGGTCTGGCGGAGAGAAGACCTCCGCTGCTCACCAGTGACCCGTCGTTGACCCGCGGGAGGATCCTGGTCGTGGACGACGAGCCCGCGGCGCGCCACATGCTCGTGGACCTGCTCACCGCGGATGGCCACCACGTGACCGCCGTGGGTGAGGGCGAAAGCGCACTCAAACACGCGCGGAGCGATCCGCCCGACGTGATCCTCCTCGACGCACTCCTTCCGGGGATGTCCGGGTTCGAGGTGTGCCAATGGCTCAAGGCGGATCCGCGTACCATGGGTACCCAGGTCCTGATGGTGAGCGTGCTGCAGGAGAAGGAGGCACGGATCCGGGGGATCGCCGCCGGCGCGAACGACTTCCTCACCAAGCCTCTGGATCCACGGGAAGTGGGACTCCGGGTGCGCAACTACGTCATCACCAAGCGGCTTCTCGATCGTACCGAGCAGGACCTTCGCCGGGTGCGGGAGCTCGAGTCGAGGCGCGAGAGTCTCACCCAGATGGTCGTGCACGACCTCCGCTCGCCGCTCATGGGGGTCATGGGGTACCTGGAACTCCTCGAGATGGATGAATTGGCGGGGATGAGTGAGGAGTCTGCGGAATACGTCCGCCGTGCGTTGCGGTCGGCGGAGACCGTGATCGAGATGGTGGACACGGTGCTCGACGTGGGGCGACTGGAAGAGGGTGCGATGCCCCTTCAGGTCAAGCGCGCGGATCTGCGGACGGTGGTCAGGGAAGCGGCGGCTCTCGTCGGGGGGCACGCGCCGCACGTGATCGTCGTGCCTGCGCCCACGGATCCGGTGGAGATCGATCATGACCCCGCCGTGATGCGCAGGCTCATGGTGAACCTCCTCTCGAACGCGGTGAAGTTTTCGCCGGCCCCGGGATCGGTGGTGATCTCCCTGGACCGGCGGGTCGGTGTGGTCCGGGTTTCCGTCGTGGACCGGGGGCCGGGCATTCCGGAGGCATATCGTGCCACCGTGTTCGAAAAGTACATTCAACTCGAGTCACAGTTGGGGGCTCCACGGTCGTCGGGGTTGGGCCTGACCTTCTGTCGCCTGGCGGTGGAGGCGCATGGAGGAATCATCGGGGTGGACGCGCCCGAAGAAGGAGGGAGCGTGTTCTGGTTCGAGCTTCCGACGAGGGACTGACCGGCCCCGGGCGTAGGCGCGGTCGCCGGGAGTGAAGATGGCGCCGCAACTCGGCGAAGGGGGTGCGAGGAGGGAGTTTCAGGGCAAAGGTGTGGGGAAATTTCCCGCTTGCTCCCCGGGTGTGGCCCTGTCTACAATCCGATACCGGTTCTGCCGGCACTCCACCGTGGCGGATGGATCCACGGTGGCTCCCCCGTGTTACTTCAGGAGGACACACCATGGCGTCAGCGAAGGAGTACACCACCGAGAACATCCGGAACGTCGTGGTTCTGGGCCATGGGGGAGCGGGAAAGACGAGCTTGATCGATTCCATGTGCTTCGTGGCCGGGAGTTCGAAGCGGCACGGTGACGTCGGTGAGGGGACGGCGCTGACCATGCACTCCCCCGAAGAGCACGCCCACGGGATCTCCATCCAGCTCACGCCGGCGTACGCGGAACACCTCGACACCAAGATCAACCTCCTGGACACCCCCGGATACCTGGACTTCGCGGGCGAGGCGCTCTCCGCGGTCCGGGTGGCCGATGCCGCCATCATTGTGGTGAGCGCCACCTCCGGGGTGGAGGTGGGGACGGAGCGGGTGTGGCAGTACTGCGAAGACCGGGGAATCCCCCGGATCTTTTTTGTCTCCATGATGGACAAGGAGCACGCGGACTTCGAGGGCGTCTTCCAGCAGATCAAGGATCGGCTCACGCCCAAGGCGCTCCCGGTGGAGATCCCCGTGGGCGAGGGTGCCGACTTCCACGGCATCATCAACCTCTTCAGCGAGAAGACCCATCTGTACAGCAAGGGTACCACGCGCGGAGAGTATGACGAAGCCGACATCCCCGAAGAGTTGAAGACCAAGGAAGCGCAGTGGGAGACGGAGCTCCAGGAGGTGCTGGCGACCACCGACGAGAACCTTCTGGAGGAGTACCTGGAAGGGGGGCACATCTCCCGCGAGGAGGCCATCGAGGCCATGGCGCGGGGGATGGCGCGCTCGGAGGTGTTCCCGGTGTTCTGTGGTGCCGCGCCCCTCACCTACGGGATCAGGGCCCTGCTCCGGAAGGTGGTGGAGCTCTGTCCGAACCCGTCGGAATCCAGCGTCGAGGTGGCCACCCGGCCGGGGCTGGACCAGGAGGTGGAGGTGCACGCCACCGACTCGGACACGCTGGCCGCGCTGGTCTTCAAGACCGCCACCGAGCCCCACGTGGGCGAGCTTTCGTTCTTCCGTGTGTTCTCCGGGAAGATCACCAACGGGATGGAGGTGGTGAACGCGTCGGACGCGCAGTTCGAGAAGCTGAACCACCTGAGCATCTCCCAGGGGAAGGAGCGGCACGAGGTGGCGGCACTCCATGCCGGAGACATCGGTGTGGTCGCGAAGCTGAAGCACACCCACACCAACGACACCCTCTGCGACAAGGATCGCCCCGTGGCGTTGCGGAAGGTCGATCTTCCCAAGCCCGACATCGCCGTGGCCATCCGCGGTGAGACCCGCAACGACGAGGACAAACTGGGAGAGGTCCTCCCCCGCATCCACGAGGAGGACCCGTCCTTCGTCTCCGAGTTCAATTCGGAACTCCACCAGACCATCGCCCGGGGGCTGGGAGAGCTGCACCTCGAGGTCCAGTTCGAGAGGATGGCGCGGAAATACGGCGTGAAGGTGCTGACCGAACAGCCGAAGATCGCGTACAGGGAGACCCTCACCGCCAAGGCCGAGGGGCAGGGCCGCCACAAGAAGCAGTCCGGTGGTCGGGGGCAGTTCGGTGACTGTTGGGTTCGCCTGGCGCCGAAGGAACCCGGAGGCGGGTACGAGTTCATCGATTCCATCAAGGGCGGGGTGATCCCCTCGAAGTACCTTCCCTCGGTGGATCGCGGAATCCAGGAAGCCGCCGCGAGGGGCGTGGTGGCGCACTACCCTCTCGTGGACTTCTCGGCGGAGTGCTACGACGGTTCCTACCACGCCGTGGACTCCTCGGACATCGCCTTCAAGATCGCCGGATCGGTGGCGTTCAAGAACGTGGCGGAGAAATGCCGGCCGATTCTTCTCGAGCCCATCATGGAGGTGTCGGTGACGACCCCCGACGAGTACGTGGGAGACGTCATGGGAGACCTCACGTCGCGGCGCGGGAAGGTCCAGGGGATGAACCCCGAGTCCGGGCGGACGGTGATCCAGGCGCTGGTGCCGGAGGGAGAGTTGTACAAGTACGCCGCCGCGTTGCGGTCCATGACGCAGGGACGCGCTCACCACGCCAGGCGCTTCGCCGGTTACGAGCCGGCTCCGGAGCCGGTCGTGCAGAAGGTCAAGGCGGAGCGGGCGGCGGAGGCCGACGCGCACTGACCGGCGCCGGCACCCGCCGGCCGGTGTCTTTCGCCTGCGCTACACCCCGAACTGGCGGAGGTGGTGGTCCATGTGCCTGTACCCCCACCGCCCCCACTCGCCGCGCGTGAAGTCGCCGAACACCGCGTGGGGGGGGAGTCCCTTCCCGGAGGTGGCGACGAACCGGCCCAGCGCGGCGCGAAGCGCCTCCACGTCGGTGGAGAAGTCGACGGGGGGCGTGCCGGAGCGCTCCTGATCGAACTCCGGAGCGGTGGGCGCGCCCTCCATCCATCGGAGGGGGAGGGTGAACGCGACGAAGCGGATCAAGGTCCGGTGGAGCACGGTCCCCATGGGCTCGATGGGCCGCTCGCCCAGGGCCGCCCGGAACCCGTCGGTGAGGTGACAGACCGCCTGGTTCGGGGTCATGCGGCCCCACAGCCGAGCGCTGTCGGGGCGGAGCGCCCCCAGGCGGTCTTCGATGGCGTTCCGCCATTGCGGATCGAACAGAGTCTTCATGGACACAATCTGACCATGGAGAGCGCATCGCGCATCATCTCCCGCAGCGCGGCCGGAAACGTGCCGTCGGTTCCCAGGTGCTTCTGGTTCACTTCGAGTTCGACCCCCGCGTACACGTCGTCCGGGAAGATCCGACGAAGGGCGGAGGTGAAACCGTCGGCGCGGCCCCGGTACGGCTGGTTCCGGTGCACCGTGAGGTGGGGGAGCCCGGATCTCAGTCCGCCGAGCCAGTCCGCCGCGAGGGAACGTTCGGCGGCTCGCCGCGGATCGAACAGCACGCCCACGTCCGTCGAGCGCTCCGCACCGTTCAACTCGGGCGTGAAGGTGTGCACCGACACGTGCAGCACGAAAGATCCGCCGGTGGAGAGATCCGCGATCCGGCGCATCACGCGCTCCCGGTAGGGGCGGTGGTATCGCTCCAACAAGCCGGCTCGAACGGAAGGGTCGGCCCGCTTCGAAAATTCGGACCAGACCCGGGGGTTGTGGGGGGAGCGGTTCAGATCCACCAGGAGCCGTGTCACGGTGGCGTACTCCAGGGGAGCGTTCCACCACGACGCCAGGGAGCGTGCCAGAGGGAGGGCTCCCGCGTCCCATCCCCGGTGGGAGCTGAGGACGGCCTGGCCCTCCGCGAACCACCCGGCGAACTCCCCGGGGACCTCGTGGCCGCCATGCTCACACGTGAACAGGAGGGAGGGGGCACGGGTCCCCGCCGACGCCGGCATCATCCTCCCGTGTACAGGACGTTGTCCGACAGACACCGTGTCACGTCGCGGTACGTCGCGCGCAGCCGATCCCGGTCGGGGCGTGTTCCGGTGGCGCGGAGGATCCGACGAGCCAGGGGGCCCTGCCCGAGGATCGCGTCCAGGGCATCGGTCCATTCCCGGTCGGGGTCGTCCGGCGGAAACCGATGGAGGAGATCCTTCCACACGTCTCCGGCGGAGAGTGAGGCGGACCCTCCATATCCCAGGACACCCAGGAGGGTTTCATCCTCCACCGGAGCCCGCTCACCGCTCCGGATCGTTTCCTCCAGGAGGGCCGCCAACGCCTCGGTGGATGGATCGGATTCCACGTCCCGCTCCGCGGCGGGGCCGGACGCCAGCGCGCGCACCACGGATGTGATGGCCGCCACCACCGCCAGGTCGGCCCGGGGGCACTCCTGGGCGTCCACCACGCGGATCTCGATGGCGCCGCGGTCGAACCGGGCGATGGCGCCCCGCGCGTTGGCCCACTCGTGCCGGAGGACCCCTTCGGGGTCGTGGGGGGCGAGGTCGCGGTAGATCCGCCCCAGGACGTTCTCCCGGTATTCCTCTTCGGATCGAACGGATTCGGGTACGACCTTCCCCGTCACCGACGGCACGCGCGCGGCGTTCCTCCGGTACGCGTCCAGCCGCCGGTCGAGTATCCCTTCGTGCCGTCCATCCAGGAAGGGCGACGAGGCCGCCAGGGCGGGGATGAGGGGGATCACCAGCCGGATGGCGGCGTGCAATCGGGCGAACTCTCCGTCATCGGCGAAGGGGAGGTTGAGGTGGGTGCTCTGCAGGTTGGACCACCCGTGCCCCGCGCATCCGAAGATCCGATCGAAGGTGTGGTAGACCTCGGTGTACTCGTGGGGCCAGAGCGTGGTCTCCCTCGCCGGATCCATCCAGGGATGTGCGCCCCCCGGCATGAGGCGGGCCCCCAGCGCATACAGAGCCTCGTCGGCGTGCCGCACGCTCTCGTGGAACGCGCCGTGAAGGCCGCTGAGCGTGGGCGCCGGGCCGTTGGTCTTCATCTCCAGGACGTGGAGGACCAATTCGTTGGACCAGGCGATCGGTCCGAACTCCGCCTCGGAGGTCGGTGTGCCCGTGACGGCCTCCATGAGCGCGTCGCACGCGGGGAGCACGTCCAGCGTGTCGGCGTCCACGATCATCATCTCGATCTCGACACCGAAGGCTTCGAACAGCCCCGGCCGCCGCGACGCCGGGAGGACGGTGGTGGGCTTGCCGGGATCGGTCATGCGCCCCTCCTGTCCCGACCTCTCCGGTCGAGCCGCGCCAGGAACCATGCCGCCAGCTCGTCGTAGAGGGCGTCCTTGAGGACGCCGTCCTCGTTGCCCGCGTCCAGGTTCGGATTGTCGTTCACCTCCATGACCACCACCCTTCCGTCCACCTCCTTGAGGTCCACGCCGTACAACCCTTCTCCCATGAGGGACGCCGCGCGCACGCCCACGTCCAGCACGCGGGGAGGAACGGTTTCCAGCTCCACCGCTTCCACCCGCCCGTACCGCGTGTCTCCGTCCACCCGCTGCGCGATCTGCCAATGGCCCTTGGCCATGTGGTAGCGGCACGCGAAGAGGGCGCGGCCGTCCAGGACCCCGATCCGCCAGTCGAAGGAGGACGGCATGTACTCCTGGGCCACGACCAGCTCCGATTGCCGGAACAACTCCTCCAGCCCGGCCTGCAGCTCCTCCCGGGTGGAGACCTTCACCACTCCAGAAGAGAAGGCCCCGTCGGGCTTCTTGAGGACGCAGGGGAGCCCCACCACGCCGGCGACCTCTTCCACGTTGGCCTCGTGCACCACCAGGGTGCGGGGGCACGGGATCTGGTGCCGGTCGAAGAGTTCCGCCTGGTAGACCTTGTTCGTGCAGCGGACGATGGACACCGGGTCGTCGATGACGACCAGGCCCTGGGCCGCGGCCCGGCTGGCGAAGCGGTAGGTGACGTGGTTCACCTGGGTGGTCTGCCGGATGAAGAGCGCGTCGAACTCGGCCACACGGCCCAGGTCTTCCGGACCGATGACGTCCACCCCGATGCCGTGGCGATTCGCCGCTTTCACGAACTTCTTGATGGCCTTCTCGTTGCTCGGTGGCTGGGGGTCGTCGGGCGACCAGAGCACCGCCAGGTCGAAGCGGTAGGCGTGCGTCTTCGGCTCCTGGCGGGCGGGTCGCAGGAAGTAGGCCTTGGCCCGTTCCAGGACGAACTCCCGGTGCCCATCGGGGATCTCGGCGGCCGCGCCCGGGCGGATTCCGGCGAGGAGCCAGCGGTCGTCTTCCCAGGTGAAACGGCAGACCAGGAAGGGGGCGGGGAACTGGTTGAAGAGGGCCCGGCTGAGACGATCGTACCGTTGCGCGACGTTTCGCCCGAAGTAGATGCTCAGACGGAACTCTTCCGATCGCAGGTGGGACAGGCTCTTCTGGATCAGTTCGTCCAGCTCCACCGACGCGATGCGGATGAGGGGAGTGGACGTGAGCGCCTGGAGCGTCTCCACCGAGGGGAGGGGACGGTGGCCGCGGGCCGCCGCCAGCAGGGACACGTAGTACCCCACCGTCTGGTATCCGTAGCGTCTGCACATGTTGAAGACGGCGGCCCGCCTCAACTCCGAGTACTTCCGGTCGACCAGATAGGCGCGCGCCGACACGACCTCCGCGCCCTCGATCTCGAAGGGCCACCGTTTCGGGTTCTCCACCACCACCAGACGGATCATGCTCTCACCCCGTCGGGGTCCAGGACCAGGAGATTCCCATCGTAGGTGAGGAGTCCGACCAGGATGGCGCCCAGGAGCCGGACGATCCCCACGCGGTAGTTGTGGGATGGGAAGCGCGTGTTCTCCCGCAGGGGATCGGCCACCAGGACAGAGTCCGTGGACTCGTCGTAACCGTGGACGACCACGAAGTGTCCCGTGGGGGTTCCGGCCACCGAGTCGTAGCTGAGCGTGCCGGCATGATCCACCTCCCGGGCACACTCGTAGAGGTACGTGGCCGAGAGTCCCGTGAGGATGGGGTGACCCTCCTGCAGGTGATGGCGGATGAGGTTGGGGTGCAACTCCTCGAAGCGGATGCGTCCGCCCGCCTCCAGGAAATCGATGTACGCCTCGGTCGCCACGGAAACCCGGGGCGCTCCCTTCACCGCCGCCTGTGCCTTCAACCGCTCGGACAGGTCGTCACCGTTCCGGAACCAGGTGGGGTCGAAGAGCTCCAGGTTGTAGGTGTACAGCGTGGCGCCGTATCCCCTTTGGAGGGCGTTGAGCCCCAGGAACACCCCCAGCGTACCGCCGGTGGCCAACGGCGTCACCGCCCGGATCACTTCGTCGAGTTCCTGGTCGTCGCCGTAGTACCGATACACGGCGTGGAGGCAGGTGGGACCGCAGGTGGTGTCGTCGGGCTGGGGAAGGATCTCTACGGTGAGCTCGGTGTCGCGGCTCAACGGGTTCTGCTCTTCCGGCGCCCGGCGCCGGACGGGAGGGGTCAGGATGGGAGGACCCCTCGTTACTCAACGGAAAGATACTTCATCGCGCCCGCGTGGTGGAGGGTCCGGACGCACTATTGCCGCAAGACTCGCGGCGGCGCACCTTGGCGACGTCGGCATCACTCTCGAAGCGCGGAGATCGTATGAGCGGAGTGCGGGGGGCTGAGGGGCCGGGAGCCCTGGATCGAAGGGAATTCATGAAGCTCGGCGGTCTCGGCGCGGCGGCGCTGGCCGCCGGGGCGAGCGGGTGTGCGCCCGCCGGAGAGAACGCCGCCACCGGAGACGTGGATCCGTGGTGGACCCGGGCCTCCTTCGAGCTCGAGGAGGCCACCATCGAGTCGCTGCAGGCGGACATGGCGGGCGGGACGCGGACCGCCGTGGAGATCACGGAACTCTACCTGGACCGCATCGCGAAGCTCGATCGGGATGGCCCCCGCCTGCGCGCGGTCATCGAGACCAACGCCGACGCCGTTTCCATCGCCGAGGCGCTGGACGCCGAGCGGAGCGAGGGGCGGGTTCGCGGACCGCTCCACGGGATCCCCATCCTGGTCAAGGACAACATCGACACGGCCGACGGGATGATGACCACGGCGGGATCGTGGGCGCTGGAGGGGCATCACGCCGCCCGGGACAGTTGGGTGGTCGAGCGCCTCCGCGCGGCGGGCGCCATCATCCTGGGAAAGGCCAATCTCTCCGAGTGGGCCAACTTCCGCTCCACCAACTCCATTTCGGGGTGGAGCGGCCGGGGCGGGCAATGCGGAAACCCCTGGGCGCTGGACCGGAATCCCTGTGGGTCGTCTTCGGGGTCCGGTGCGGCGGCTTCCGCGAACTTCTGCGCCGCCGCCATCGGGACGGAGACCAACGGCTCCGTGATCTGTCCCTCGTCGGTGAACGGGGTGGTCGGAATCAAGCCGACGGTGGGGCTGGTGGGCCGTTCCGGGATCATTCCCATCGCCCATTCCCAGGACACGGCGGGGCCCATGTGCCGGTCCGTGGCGGACGCCGCCGCCATCCTGGGGGCGCTCACCGGTGTCGACCCCCGGGACGGGGCCACCGGCCCGTCTCAGGGGAAGAGTTTTTCCGACTACCTCCAGTTCCTCGACGCGGACGGGCTCCGTGGCGCGCGCATCGGGGTGGAGCGGAGCTACTTCGGGGTGGACGCCCGGGTGGACGACCTCATGGAGAACGCCATCCAGGCCATGGCGGCGGCGGGCGCCACCATCGTGGACCCGGCCGAGATTCCCGACCGGAGAGCCATGGGCGGGCCCTCGTACCAGGTGCTCCTGTACGAGTTCAAGGCGGACCTGAACGCCTACCTCGCCGCGGCCGACGCTCCCACGGGGGTGCGCTCCCTGGAGGACCTCATCGCCTTCAACGAAGCCCACGCCGACCGGGAGATGCCCTTCTTCGGCCAGGAGATCCTCGTCACGGCCCAGGAGAAGGGCGATCTCACGTCGTCCGAGTATCTCGAATCCCTGGCGACCATGCATCGACTGTCGCGGGGTGGCGGGATCGACCGCGTGATGGAGGAACACGGGCTGGACGCCATCGTTTCTCCGTCCACTCGTCCGGCGTGGATGACCGACCTCGTCAACGGCGGGCTGTCCAGCGCGGGAAGCTCGGGGCCGGCGGCCATCGCCGGATATCCCAGCGTCACCGTACCCAACGGATACGTGCAGGGTCTTCCGGTGGGGATCCTCTTCTTCGGGCGGGCGTGGAGCGAGCCCACCTTGCTGCGGCTCGCGTACGCCTACGAGCGGATCTCCGGACATCGGAAAGCCCCTCGGCTCCCGCTGTCCCTGGGTCTGCGGGATGCGGTGTAGCCTCCGGGTGGACAGACGTGGCCGGCGCGGCCGGGCGTGGGATGCCTGGGGGTGGTGTCCCCTCATCGTCGCGATGGCGCTGGGTCCCGCCGGCGCGGGTGCCCAGGCCACGCCGGTTCCCGATTCGGGGGCGGTGGACGCAGGCGGGGCCGGGGAAGGATTCCACATCCTGGGGCGCGCGCCACACCGACGTCGGATCCTGATGGGGTTGTGGTCCCTCCATCCGTACCACGAGGCGTTCCCCAAGCTGGACAAGATGTGGGGGTTGGGGCTCCAGTACGACGGCTGGTTCGGGGCGACGTTCATCAACTCGTACCGGGACCGTTCGATGATGTTCGGGATCGCGCGGGAGTGGGTCGTGCGCGAGACGCCCGAGTTCGGGGCGGGTGCCGGGTTCCGCGTCGGCTTCGTCACGGGGTACGACGAGCAGCTTCTCGCCATCGCCGGGAAGATTCCGGCCGTGCCCATGGGTGGCCCGTCGCTGTGGGCCCGGGCAGGCCCGTTGTACGTGGATGTCTTCTACGTGTATCGTGCCATCACCATCGAGACCTCGGTGCGGTGGTGAAACCACATTCGAGCCGCCGCGAGGCGAGGAGAGAGCGATGAGGAGGATGCTGTCTGCGGTGTGCCTGGCGTGGGTGTCGGTGGCGTGTGCCGGAGAGGATTCGTCGCCCCCGACCGACACCGGGACAGCCGAGGTCGTGCGTGAAGGCGTGCGCATGATCCCCATCGAGACCCCGAGCGGGACGTTCCGCGTCTGGACGAGGCGCGTGGGAGAGAATCCCACGATCAAGCTCCTCCTGCTCCACGGAGGGCCGGGCGCGACCCACGAGTACTTCGAGGCCATGGACGACTACCTCCCCGGCGAGGGGATCGAGTACTACTACTACGATCAGCTCGGCTCGGCATATTCCGACCAGCCCGACGACCCCGACCTCTGGGAGATCCCCCGTTTCGTGGACGAGGTGGAGCAGGTCCGCGTGGCGCTGGGACTCGACGCGGAGAACTTCTACCTC
Organism: Gemmatimonadota bacterium; assembly: GCA_029879725.1. Classification (GTDB taxonomy): domain Bacteria; phylum Gemmatimonadota; class Gemmatimonadetes; order Longimicrobiales; family Gaopeijiaceae; genus JAOUPR01. The sequence goes on from JAOUPR010000018.1 coordinate 24,885, forward strand.
CTGGGGCATTCGTGGGGCGGGATCCTGGCCATCGAGTACGCCCTCGAGCATCAGGACGATCTCAAGGGGCTCATCATTTCCAACATGATGGCCAGCATTCCCGCGTACAACGAATACGCGCACGACGTGCTCATGCCCGCCATGGATCAGAGCGCCCTGGCGGAGATCCAGGCCATGGAGGCCGCGGAGGACTTCGGGAATCCCCGGTACATGGACCTCCTCATGGAGCACCACTACGTGGACCATGTGCTCCGCATGCCTCCGGAGGAGTGGCCGGACGCGGTGAACCGGGCCTTCGACAAGATCAACCCGGAGATCTACGTCCCCATGCAGGGGCCCAGCGAGCTCGGGGCCAGCGGGAAGCTGGTGGATTGGGATCGTACCGCCGACCTGGGTCGGATCACCGTGCCGACGCTCGTCATCGGCGCGGAGCACGACACCATGGACCCGGCGCACATGGAGTGGATGGCCGGGGCGGTCCAGCACGGCCGGTACCTGTACCTCCCCGACGGGAGCCACATGTCCATGTGGGATGACCAGGAGGCGTACATGGCCGGGGTCATGGCCTTCCTGAAGGATGTGGACGCGGGAAGCTTCTGAAGCGGTCGTCCACGACGAAGCGGCCGGTGGCGGATCGAGAGAATCCGCCACCGGCCGCTTCGTCAGCGCCGCTCCCCTTCCGCCGGGTCAGGCCGCGTCGGCCTCGCCGGTCCGCACCTGCTCGATGACCTGCTGGAGCGCCTCCTTGGGGTAGGCACCCACCACCGAACCGATGGGCTCACCGTCCTTGAAGAAGCCGATGGTGGGGATGGAGCGGATCCCGAAGGCTCCGGCCACCTGCTGGTTCTCGTCCACGTTCACCTTGGCGAAGTGCACCTGGCCCGCGTACTCGGCGGCCAGCTCCTCGATGACCGGCGCCACCATACGGCAGGGTCCGCACCAGGGAGCCCAGAAGTCCACCACGGTCACGCCTTCCGTGCCGGAGATCTGCTCGTCGAAAGTGGCGTCGGTAAGCTCGGTCACGCTCATATGTACCTCACGGAAAAGGAAATCGGCATCACGACACGAATATACACATATGAATGTTTATATGTCAACACGTGTCCGGAATCCTGCATATCCCGGTGGCCGCGGGGAAGAGGGGGTGGGGGCCCACTCCCCTTTTTCGGCGACCGGCTATGGCCTACGTTAGAACCTGCCGCCAGGGGCATCCCCGTGTTCGGCCGCCGGTTTCGCCGGTGGGCGCATCCGTGGGATTGAGACAGACCCTTGGAACCTGATCCGGTTGAGACCGGCGGAGGGAGTGCGGCAGCCGGGATTCCGGTACCCGCTCCGCCGCCATACCTGTGCAGTGCCTGCCTCGGAGGTGGAGTGCCATGAGTGAATCCAACGGAACCCGCGCGGACCTTCCCGTCGTCTCGGCGACTCCTTCCTCCGCGAGCGACGATCCCCGGCGTCGGGTCGCCCCCGCCACCGAGGACGTCGGCACCGACTACCCGGGGGCCTTCCCCAACTCACGAAAGGTGTTCATCGAGGGCCCCCACGGAGTCCGCGTGCCCGTGCGGGAGATCCACCTCTCGGGTGGGGAGGCGCCCCTCCGCGTATACGACACCAGCGGCCCGCGCGAGGTGGATGTCCGCCAGGGACTCGACCCTCTGCGCGATGGCTGGATCCGCGCCCGGGACGTGGTCGAGACGGAGCGTGTCCGCGTACCGGACCCGTCCGTGGAGATGCCCGACGGGTTGAGGCGACGCACGCTGCGCGGCTCCGGAACCGTCACCCAGATGGAGTACGCCCGCCGCGGCGAGGTCACTCCCGAGATGGAGTTCATCGCCATCCGGGAGGGGATGGAGCCCGAGTTCGTGCGCTCCGAGGTCGCCCGCGGCCGCGCCATCATCCCGGCGAACATCAACCATCCCGAACTCGAGCCCATGATCATCGGGCGGGCCTTCAAGGTGAAGATCAACGCCAACATCGGGAACTCGGCGGTGAGCTCGTCCATCGAGGAGGAGGTGGAGAAGCTCCGGTGGGCCACGCTGTGGGGAGCCGACACCGTCATGGACCTCTCCACGGGGAAGCACATCCACGAGACCCGGGAGTGGATCCTTCGCAATTCGCCGGTCCCCATCGGAACCGTGCCCATCTACCAGGCGCTGGAGAAGGTGGACGGCGTTCCGGAGGAACTCACCTGGGAGATCTACCGCGACACCCTCATCGAGCAGTGTGAGCAGGGGGTGGACTACTTCACCGTCCACGCCGGGGTGCTCCTGCGCTACATCCCCCTCACGGCGAACCGCCTCACGGGGATCGTGTCCCGGGGAGGATCCATCATCGCCAAGTGGTGCATGGCGCATCACAAGGAGTCGTTCCTCTACACCCGATTCCGCGAGATCTGCGAGATCATGCAGGCGTACGACGTCTCGTTCTCCCTGGGGGACGGGCTTCGTCCGGGTTCCATCCGCGACGCCAACGACGAGGCGCAGTTCGCCGAGCTGAAGACGCAGGGGGAGTTGACCCGCATCGCGTGGGAGTACGGCGTGCAGGTGATGAACGAGGGGCCGGGGCACGTGCCCATGCACCTGATCAAGGAGAACATGGAGAAGCAGCTCGAGTGGTGCGACGAGGCGCCGTTCTACACGTTGGGGCCCCTCACCACCGACATCGCTCCCGCGTACGACCATATCACCAGCGCCATCGGGGCGGCGCAGATCGGGTGGTACGGAACCGCCATGCTCTGCTACGTCACCCCGAAGGAGCACCTCGGCCTCCCCAACCGTGACGACGTGAAGCGTGGGGTCGTCACCTACAAGATCGCCGCCCACGCGGCGGACCTGGCCAAGGGCCATCCCGGGGCGCAGGAGTGGGACGACGCCCTTTCCAAGGCACGCTTCGACTTCCGCTGGCGGGACCAGTTCAACCTCGCCCTGGATCCGGTGACGGCGGCGGCCTATCACGACGAGACGCTACCTGCCGAGGGGGCCAAGGTCGCCCACTTCTGCTCCATGTGCGGACCCAAGTTCTGCTCCATGAAGATCACCGACGACATCCGCCGATTCGCGCGCGAACAGGGGATGGAGACGGTGGAGGCCATCGAGGCCGGGATGGAGCGGATGGCGGTGGAGTTCCGCGAGAAGGGAGGCGAGCTCTATGTGGAGTCGGGAGCCGAGGGGGTACCGGCGGGAGACTGACCCGCCGGAGGACCCGCCGGACTTCCCTACTCCTTCAGGAGGAGTTCGGGCACCGGGGGCATGGGGACGCGCCCCTCGATCACGGCCTGGTCCACCTTCTCGTGATCGAACACGGCGGGGCTCATCCGCTCTCTGATCTGCTGGAACTCCGCGTTGCTCATGGGCTCGTCCGGCGTTTCGGGCGGGGGGGGATGGCTCGCCGCCAGGATCGAGCCCTCCACGGAGATCTCCACGACGTCGCCACGCGGCCGGGGGGTCTGCGGCGGCGCCGAAGTTTCGGCGCGCACCACGGCCCCGGCGGCGAACGGCACCGCGTTACTCGTGGCTATGGCTGAGATTGCGTCTTCGAACATGATCCTTCATCCGTCTGATGCTGCTGTTCCAAGGTATCGGACGAATTCTGGAGTCCTTGAGCGGAATCGGTCTCAGCGGGCGGGCTCGATCCTCAGGAGGGGCGCGTCGGGTTCGTCCACCAGGACGTAGAGGAACCCGTCCGGCCCCTCCCGCACGTCACGGATGCGGTGCGCCATCCCGTCGAGGAGTCTCTCCGTCTCCGTCACCTCGTGGCCATCGAAGGCGATCCTGGCCAGATGCATTCCCGCCAGGCCCCCGACGAAGGCGCTTCCCCTCCAGGCCGGGAAGGCGTCACCGGCATAGACGGTCAGGCCGGACGTGGCGATGGACGGCACCCAGTAGTGGAGGGGCTGCTCCATCCCCTCCCTTTCGGTGAGTTCCGTCAGGACCGTGCCGTCGTAGTTGATTCCGTAGGAGATCACGGGCCAGCCATAGTTGAGTCCCGGGCGGATCCAGTTGATCTCGTCCCCGCCGCGGGGGCCGTGCTCCACTTCCCACAGTTCGCCGGTCTCCGGGTGGAAGGTGAGTCCCTGGGGGCTGCGGATCCCGTAGGCCCAGATCTCCGGTCTGAAACCCTCCCGGCCCACGAACGGGTTGTCCTCGGGGACGCGGCCGTCGTCGTACAGGCGCACGATGGTCCCCTGGTGGTTCCCCGGATTCTGTGCCTGGTCCATCTGTCCCCGGTCCCCCACGGAAACGAAGACGTGGCCCGTTCCGTCGAAGACGAGTCGTGATCCGAAGTGGACGCCCCGGTCCGTCCAGGCATCGGCCTCGAAGATCTCCTCAACATCGGTCAACTCCGATCCGTCGAAACGTCCTCGAACCACCGCCGTGGTGCGAAGATCGCCCTCTCCAGGCTTGGAGAAGCTCAAGTAGACGAGCTGGTTGCGGGCGAAGTCGGGGTGCAGCGCGACGTCGAGGAGGCCTCCCTGGCCACCCGTGCCGACCCGGGGAACGCCTCCCACCGGCGCGTCCACCAGCACGCCGTCGCGGACGACGCGGAGACGGCCCGCGCGCTCGGTCACCAGGAGGTCACCACCGGGGAGGAAGGCGAGCCCCCAGGGATGCTCCAGCCCGTCCACCACCGTGGCCACGGTGAAGGAGTGGTGCATGGATTCCATGGCCTCAGGTGCCGGAACCGACGGGGAGCAGGCGAATCCCAGGAGGGTGGCGGCGATGGCGACACTTGTACGGTCCATTGTTCTTCCGGGTGGTAGCGTGGCGAATCAGAATCGGCTCGGCTGAAGACCCCGATTCACGGGGAGAGGTTCCCGGGGGGACGCCGGCGAGCCGGTGAGCCGCAGGGACGACGGTGGGATCCATCACCTTGACCGGGCGATGAGATGGAACACACGTTGGCTGCTCGTTCCACCCCAACCGGGAGACTCCATGTTCCGGCTCGTACTCAGGCTGGTTGCCGCCTCCATCGTCTTCGTGGGCCCGCTGCGGGCGCAGGACACCCGCCTTCCCGTGGACACCGCCATCACGTCGGACCACGTGGTCACCATCCGGGGAGTCCGCGTGCCCTACCGCGCCACGGTGGGCACGATTCCCGTGTTCGGGGATGACGGGAGCCCCATCGCTTCGCTCCTCTTCACGTACTATGAGAGGAGCGACGTGCAGGACCGCCGCAACCGGCCCCTGTCCATCTCCTTCAACGGAGGGCCGGGTTCGGGGTCGCTGTGGATGCACCTGGGATACACGGGGCCGGTTCAGCTCGTCATCGACGACGAGGGGTACCCCATCCAGCCCTACGGCGTGCGAGACAACCCCAACTCCATCCTCGACGTCACCGACATCGTGTACGTGAATCCGGTGAACGTGGGGTGGTCGCGGATCCTGGGCGACACCGACCGCGGTCATTTCTTCGGCGTGAACGAAGACATCGCCTACCTGGCGGACTGGATCGGCACCTTCGTGACCCGGTACGACCGCTGGCGTTCGCCCAAGTTCCTCATCGGAGAGAGTTACGGTACCACCCGGGTGTCCGGTCTGGCACGAGCGCTTCAGTCTCGCCAGTGGATGTATCTCAACGGAGTGGTGTTGGTGTCCCCCACCGGACTCGGCGTCCCCCGGGAGGGTCCCATGGGTGATGCGCTGGCTCTCCCCAACTACACGGCCACGGCATGGTACCACGGGCAGCTCGAGCCCGAGCTCCAGAGCCGTGACCTGGAGGAGATCCTTCCCGAGGTGGAGGCGTGGACCCTCGACACCTTCCTGCCCGCGCTCGCCCGGGGTGGATCGCTTTCCGATTCGGAGCGCCACGCCGTGGCGCGGCACGCCGCCCACCTGGCCGGGGTCTCGGAGCAGTGGTTCCTCGATCACAACCTGAGGCCGAGCGTGGGGGAGTTCCGCAAGGAACTCCTGCGGGACCAGGGCCTCACCGTGGGACGTCTGGACGCCCGCTACCGGGGCCGCGACGGTCAGGATGCCGGCGAGTCGTACGACTACGACCCCGCGCTGAGCGCCTGGAACCACGCCTTCGCGCCGGCCGTCAACCACTATCTGCGCAACGACCTCGGGTTCGAGACCGACCTCCAGTACTATCTGTTCGGTCCGGTCCACCCCTGGAACCGGAGCGGCGACCACACCGGCGAGGACCTCCGTCGGGCCATGTCGGAGAATCCATACCTCCACCTCTTCGTGCAGAGCGGGTACTACGACGGCGGCACCGACTACTTCAGCGCCAAGTACACGATGTGGAATCTCGACCCCGCCGGAAGGCTCCAGGATCGGATGTGGTGGAAGGGCTACCGGAGCGGTCACATGATGTACCTGCGGGCCGAGGACATCGTGACGTCGAATCAGGATATCCGCGACTTCGTGGAGTGGGCGCTCCAGGCCACCCGGGAGGGGCCGGCCAAGTACTTCTGAGGGGGGTGGCGGGAAGGGGCTTTGGACCGCCCGGACCGTTCCCGTCGCCCTCCACTCCCATCGTCGCTAGATTCGCTTCCACTCCAACCCCAGGGAGACGGTCTTGAAGCGTATTCTCGTGACGGGGTCGGGGGGCCAGATCGGGTCCTGGCTCGTCCCCCGGCTTCGTGAGCTCTACGGCGAGTCCAACGTGCTCGCCACCGACATCAGGACATTGTCCGCCGAGGTCGTCGAGGCGGGACCCTTCCAGGTGCTCGACGCCACCGACGTCCGGGCCGTGGGCCAGGCGGTGATGCGCCACGAGGCGGACACCGTGTTCCATCTCGCGGCCATCCTCTCCGCCATCGGGGAGAAGGATCCGCGGCTGGCGTGGCACGTGAACATGACCAGCCTGGAGGCGGTGCTGGAAGTGTCGCGGGAGCAGAGGTGCGCCGTGTTCACGCCCAGCTCCATCGGGGTGTTCGGGCCCGACAGTCCCAAGGATCCCACCCCCCAGGACACGGTGATGCGTCCCCACACCATCTACGGGATCACCAAGGTGGCGGGGGAGCTCCTGTGCGACTACTACGCCCGCCGGTACGGCGTGGACACCCGCGGGGTCCGGTATCCCGGGCTCATCTCCTACGGAGCCCCTCCCGGAGGGGGGACGACCGACTGGGCGGTGGACATCTTCTACCAGGCGGTGGAGCACGGGCGCTACTCGTGCTTCCTGGCGGAGGGCACGCAACTCGACATGATGTACATGCCCGACGCCATCAGCGCGGCCATCGGCGTCATGGAAGCGGACCCGGACCGTCTCGCCCACCGCAACGCCTTCAACGTCACGGCCATGCAGCTCGCGCCGGAGACGCTCGCCGCGGAGATCCGCAAGCACGTCCCCGGCTTCGAGCTGACCTACGACGTGGATCCGGTGCGCCAGGGGATCGCCGAGTCGTGGCCCGACCGGATCGACGACACGGCCGCCCGCCGGGAGTGGGGGTGGAAGCCGGAGTACGACATGGCGGCCATGACCGCGGACATGTTGCATCACCTGAAGAACGGGGACGGGGCCGGAACGGCTTCGTCCTGACCCATCCGGAGGTTATTCCATGCCGTTGGATCGATTGAAGGACGCGTTGGACGCCCATGTGGCGGGACTCGAGGCCGCGGGAACCACCAAGGGGTCCGAGGCGGTCGTGGTCGCCGTGAAGCCCGCGGAGGGCACCCGGGGCCCGCGCTTCCTCCTGCGCGGCGAGGGCGACCGGGAGTTCATCCGCATGAACTCCAACTCGTACATGGGTCTCGGCCTGCGTCCGGAGGTCATGAAGGCCGAGGAGGCGGCCACCGCCGCCTTCGGAGCCGGGCCCGGAGCGGTGCGCTTCATCAGTGGGACGTACCAGGCCCACGTGGACCTGGAGGCCAGGCTGGCGGCCTTCCACGGCCGGGAGGCGGCCATGATCTTCTCGTCGGCCTACGCCACGGTCGTGTCCACCATCACGCCGCTGGTCACTCCCGACACGGTCCTCGTCTCCGACGAGCTCAACCACAACTGCATCATCAACGCCATGCGCCTGGCCCGGCCCGTGGGGAAGGCGGTCTATCCCCACAACGACGTCCGGGCTCTGGAAGCCGCGCTGGAGGAGTGGAAGGGGAAGGCGAAGCGCGCCATCGTGGTCACCGACGGGATCTTCTCCATGCGGGGAGACCACGCCCCCCTGGACGACATCATGGAGGTGTGCGCCCGCCACGACGGAGCCTACGAGGAGAACGTGGTGTGCGTGGTGGACGACTCCCATGGGGTGGGAGGCTTCGGGAAGACGGGGCGGGGGACGGAGGAGTACACGAACAGTCCGCCGGTGGACATCCTGGTCGGGACGCTGGGGAAGGCCTTCGGGGTGAACGGCGGCTACGTGACCTCCAGCGCCTCGGTGATTCGCTTCCTGCGGGAGTCCTCTCAGATGTACATCTACTCCAACCCCATCACGGTGGGGGAGGCGGCGGCGGCGCTGAAGTCGCTGGAGATCGTGGACAGCGCCGAGGGGCGGGCGTTGCTCGACCGGCTCCGGGGGCTCACCCGGCGCTTCGAGGCGGGACTGGGACGGGTCGGGATCGAGACCATCCCCGGTGAGCACCCGGTGGTGCCCCTCATGATCCGCGACACGCAGAGGACGCGTGATCTGGTCCGGTACCTGTACGAGAACGGCGTGCTGGTCACGGGGCTCGCCTTCCCCGTGGTTCCCAGGGGAGACGAGGAGATCCGCGCCCAGGTCAACGCCGACCACACGGAGGCGGACATCGATCACGTGTTGGGCCTCCTGGAGGCCTACCAACAAGGGAGATAGCGAATGACGCTGTCCCGTCGGGGTTTCGTACGCCACGCCGCCGCGGCGGCCGGGGCGACCGTGGCTGCTCCCTTCCTCAACCTGGGTCGCCATCGGCTCTTCGCGTGGAGCATGGCGGAGTACTCCACCCGCTGCGTCGATCTGGTGACGGGGTCCCTGGTCATCGACATGCTGGGTCTGGTCACGCTGAACCAGCAGACCGAGGAGCGCTGGGGGGAGGGGCTGGAACGCTTCACGGAAGACGACCGGGAGGAGTTCCGCGCCTCGGAGATCGACGTCTTCCACATCGCCTCCGGAGTGGGTGGGCGAACCCAGGAGGACGCGTACCGGAACGTGCTGCGCTTCGTGGGAACCTACAACTCCATCGTGGCCAACCGCCCCGACGTCTTCGTGCGCATCGACTCGGCGGCGGACCTGGCCGCGGTGCACGGGTCGGGGCGCCACGGGATCCTCATCGGGGTGCAGAACTCGCAGCATTTCAGGAGCCCCGACGACGTGGACACCTTCCACGCCCTGGGGCAGCGGGTGAGCCAGCTCACCTACAATTCCCGCAACATGATCGGCAACGGCTCCACGGAGCGGGTGGACGGTGGGATCAGCGATTTCGGCGCCGCCATCGTCGAGCGGATGAACCAGGTGGGGATGGCGGTGGACGTCTCCCACTCGGGCGACCGCACCACCCTGGACGCCTGCGAACTCTCCTCTCGCCCCGTCCTCTACACCCATTCCAACGCCCGGGCGCTGAACCCCGGGCACCCCCGCTGCAAGACCGACGAGGCCATCCGCCGTATGGCGGCCACCGGCGGGGTCATGGGAATCACCGGGGTGAGGAACTTCGTGAAGGACCGGGAGCCCACCACGGTGGAGGACTACGTGAACCACTTCGACCACGTCCGTGATCTGGTCGGGATGGAGCACGTGGGGATCGGATCGGATATCGACCTCCACGGATACGACGACATGCCCCCGGAGGACTACGCGAATCTCAAGGCCGCGTACAAGGGGAGCTACGCCTTCCGGGACAAGATCGACATCGAGGGGATCGATCACCCCAGGCGCATGTTCGACGTGACCGAGGGGCTCATCCGGCGGGGGTATACCGACGAGCACGTCCGCATGATCCTCGGTGGGAACTTCCAGCGGGTGCTGGGAGAGATCTGGCACACCCAGGCGTAGAGGAGGTCTTCCATGGTTCGTTCCGTCCTGTCGGCCGTGGTGGCCGCGGTCCTGGTCATCGCCGCCGCGCCGGCGCCGGCCTCCGCCACGTGGTCGGTGATCGCGGTGGATGCCCGTACCGGTCGCATCGTCATCGCGTCCGCCACCTGCGTGACCCAGGCGCGCCTGGAGGGCTTTCCGGCCCGGGGGCTCATGGACGTCCAGGCCATCGTGGTGCCCGGCGTGGGGGTGGCCGCGGCCCAGGCCGGCGTGGACCGCACCCGGGCGAACCAGCGTCTCATCCACGCGGAGCTTCGGCGGGGAACCCACCCGGCCCGGATCCTCACCATGCTCCGGGAGGATCCCGACATCCAGCGCCGCCAGTTCGGGATCGTGGATCTCGAGGGGCGCTTCGTGGGGTTCTCCGGTGGGGAGAACGGCGCGGCCTCCCTCTCCGTCCAGGGGCACGTCCCCGGCACGGAGATCTACTACTCGATCCAGGGGAACATCCTGGCGTCCGACGAGGTCGTCCACGACGCCGTGGACGCGTTCGCCGCCGAGGGCGGCAGCCTCACCGACCGCGTCATGGCCGCCATGGATGCTGCGGACGCCGCCGGTGGCGACGTGCGGTGCACCTGTGAGACCGAGCCGGTGCCCCAGGGTCCCTGCCACGGCCGGACCGCGCACGTGGCGTATCTGCTGGCGGCCGATGGGGGAGATCCCGAGGGGGAGTCGTTCAACGACGGGGAGTACGCGCTCTACCTGAACGTCACCGACCAGAACCTCGCGGAGGACGAGGACGCCAACCCGGTCCTGACCCTCCGCGCCCGATACGAGGCTCTCCCGGAGGAGCTCAGGCGCGATCCCGAGGGGTGACGCCCGGTCGTCGGGAGCGGGCGGTCAGGCCTCCACCGGCTCCAACGCGCGGGTGGGGGCCGAGCCCAGGGCGGCGATGCCCACGTACGCCGCCGCGGCCACGGCCAGGGAGGTGAGGTAGGGGTAGGGAAGGTCCAGGAAGTACGCGCCCGCGATCCACGCGGCCACCCCGCCCAGAAGGGATCCGATGGCGCTCCCGGTCCCACCCACCCGCGTGTACAGGCCGAATCCCACGATCACGGCCAGCCCGGCGCTCCCGAACGCCGATGCGTGCTCGACGAGCGTGTACACCCGGTCGGCCCGCAACGCCATCACGTACGCCGCGACGCCGAACGCGGCCACGCATCCACGTGCGATGCGGACCTTGGTGCGTTCGTCGACGCCGGACATCACCGGGACCAGCACGTTGTGGGAGACCAGCGCCGCCGACGCGAGGAGCGCGCTGTCCACCGTGGAGAGAATGGCCGACACCAGCGCACCCGCGAAGAGGACGAACAGACCCGTGGGGAGGTAGCGCTGGGCCAGGAGGGGGAGGATCTGCTCGGGGTCGTCGAGGCCGGGGAGGAGCACGCCCCCCACGAGCCCCAGGAACACGGGCATGAGGCCGATGAGGAGGTAGGCACCGCCCGCCACCAGCGTGGCGTTCCGCGCGATGGACGCGGAGCGGGCGGACAGCATGCGGGCCACGACCTCGGCGGCCACCACCGATCCCACGACCGGGACCGCCCACTCCTCCATCACGGCGAGGACCGAATGGTCTCCCGCCGAGAAGGGGTCGAGGGCGCCGGGCCTCAGCTCCTTCAGGACGTCGAATCCCTCCCGCCGCATCACCACCACGAAGAGCGCGCCCAGCCCCACCACCAGGGAGATCCCCTGCACCAGGTCCGTCCACGCGTCGGCCAGGAGCCCCCCGAACATGGTGTACGCCATCACCACCAGCGCCGCGATGGCGATGGTGACCTCCACCTCCAGCCCCGATGCCGACGCCAGGACCTGCCCGAAGGCGCGGATCTGCGCGGCCGCCCAGAGGACGGAGGTGGGCACCATGAGGATCACCGCGAGGCGCTCCACCGGGACGCCGAATCTCAGGCGGAAGAGGTCCGCGATGGTGGTGAGTCGCAGGCGCCAGAGCGGGACCGCCAGGAAGAGTCCCGCCAGGATGATGCAGATGGCGTACCCGAAGGGGTCGGCGGATCCTCCGGCGAGCCCCCGCTCGTAGATGGCTCCCGCGGCGCCGATGCACGTCTCGGCTCCGAACCAGGTCGCGAACACGGTGAAGGTGACCACCACGGGACCCAGGGAGCGGCCGGCCACGAGGTAGTCGTCTTCCGTGCGGATGCGCCGGGAGACGAACATCCCGATGAGGAACTGTACGAGGATGTAGGCGGCGATCCCCAGGAGGAGCGGATTCAGAGGCTCTCCAGGTCGGTTGGTCGTGATCCGGTGTGGGCGGCGGGGACGATATCCGTGTCCGTCCGGCGAGGCAACACCACCGGCGCAGGTGTGGGCAGCGGGCGTGACCGGCCACCCGGGGTCCGCGGCCGGGGATACCCTCGCGTGGGGCCTCGCGAGGCCGCATGTTGGGGCGCTGCTCGACGGTGTCGACGGGGAGCGGAGCATCCTGTGGAGGAGAACGCGAGTGTGGCGAAGATGAAGCGGGATCGATGGAGGCGGTGGACGTTCGCGGTGTTGGGTGGCGCCTTGCTCGGGTCGTGCCGGCCCTCCGACCCCCGCTCCGTGCTTCCGGGGTACGTCCCCGGTCCCGGCGATGCCTGGGAGCGCCGCGATCCCGAGGAGATGGGGATGGACCCCCTCCTTCTCCGGGCGGCGGTGGAGTACGCCCTGGCCCACGAGACCACCGAGATTCCCTCCGATCCGGGGGAGTACCTGCGGACCCGCTTCGCCGGCATCCCCCATCAGGAGATCGTGGGCCCCACCAAGGAACGCGGCGGCGTCAACGGGATCGTCCTCAAGGGCGGATACATCGTGGCGGAGTTCGGGGACACCGACCGGGAGGACATGACCTTCTCGGTGACCAAGAGCTACCTCTCCACCGTGGCGGGACTGGCCTGGGACGACGGTCTCATCGCGGACCTGGACGACCGCATCGGGGAGTACGTCACCGACGGAACGTTCTCGACGGAGCACGACGCTCCCATCACCTGGCACCATCTTCTCCAGCAGACCAGCGAGTGGGAAGGGACGCTGTGGGGAAAGCCGGACCTCGCCGACCGGCGGGAAGGGATCGATCGTGAACTGCACGCGCCCGGAACCTTCTGGGAGTACAACGACGTGCGCGTGAACCTCATGGCGTACAGCCTTCTCCACGTGTTCCGGCGTCCGCTCCCCGAGGTGCTGAAGGAGCGGATCATGGATCCCATCGGCGCGTCCGACGAATGGCGCTGGCACGGTTATGAGACGTCGTGGACGGAGATCGGTGGGGAGCGGATGCAGTCGGTGAGTGGAGGTGGCCACTGGGGCGGGGGGTTCATCATCGACACGCGCGACCACGCCCGTTTCGGGCTTCTGGCCCTGCGGGCCGGACAGTGGGGTGGGGAGCGGCTCGTGTCCGCTGAGTGGTTCGATCGCGCCACCACGCCCGCCGCCATCAAGAAGGACTACGGGTACATGTGGTGGCTCAACACGGACCGGGAGCTCTTCCCGGCCGCGCCCGCGACGGCGTTCTTCGCCCTGGGCGCGGGGTCCACCAGCGTGATCTTCGTGGACCGGGAGCACGACGTGGTCACCGTCACCCGATGGGTGGACGGGGGCGAGCACGTCGATGAATTCATCCGACTGGTACTGGAGGCGGTGAAGTGAGCGAGACGAGGGTGCACCGGCGGGAGCGTGGAGGGTGGGCGGCGGCGTGGATGGTGTTGGCGGGGTTGGCGGCGGGACTCGGGTCGAGCATCCCCGCGGGGGTGGCGGCGCAGGATCTCCCTACCGTGGTGATCCTCTCCACCGGGGGAACCATCGCCAGCGTCTACGACGATGCCGCCGGAGGGTTCGCGCCCGCCCTCACGGGAGAGCAGCTCGTCCAGGCCGTGCCGGGGCTCGATACCATCGCCCGGGTGGAGGTGGTGCAGGTGGCCAACGTGGCCAGCACCAACATGACGCCGGCCTTGTGGCTGGCGGTCTCGGCGGCCGCGCGGGACATGCTCGCCCGGCCCGACGTGGCCGGCGTGGTGGTGACCCACGGCACGGACACCCTGGAGGAGACGGCGTACTTCCTGGACCTCACCGTGGGGAGCGACAAGCCCGCCATCGTGGTGGGCGCGCAGCGCGCGGCATCCGAACCCGACGCCGATGGCCCGGGCAACCTTCGCGACGCCATCCTCACCGCCATCGCTCCGGCCTCCCGGGGGATGGGCACGCTGGTGGTGCTCAACGGGGAGATCCACGCGGCGCGGGAGGTCACCAAGACCCACACGCTGAACGTGGACACCTTCAAGAGCCCGGGCTTCGGCGCCCTCGGCTTCGTGGAGCCCGATGGTGTGCGCTACTACCGCGCCCCCCTGCGCCGCCAGCACCTGGAGGTGGCCCCCGGCGCACGCCTCGGCCGCGTCGAGATCGTGACCAACTACGCCGGTGCCGACGGGCGGGTGGTGCGCGGAGTCCTGGCCCAGGGAGGGCTCGACGGACTCGTGGTGGAGGCGTCCGGGGTGGGGAACCTGGCCTCCGACCTCTTCGACGCCCTGGAGGAGGTACGCGCGGCGGGGATCCCGGTGGTGATCACCACGCGGGTGCACACGGGGCGCACACTCCCCCTCTACGCGGGGAGGGGGAGTGGCGTCACGCTGCGGGAGATCGGGTGTGTCTTCGCCGACAACCTCCCGCCCCACAAGGCCCGTGTGCTCCTCCTGGCCGCGCTTCAGCGCACCTCGGACCCCGCGGAGATCCAGGCGATCTTCGCGCGGTGACGGGGCGCTTCCACGGCCGGAGCCCCGAGCCTACCGGTGACCGATGGGGTCGGGGTTCCCGTCGGGATCCGAGCACGCGGTCCCGTCGGCGGTGTTCCCGTTCCATCCGCTGATGAGGAGGCCCGCGACGTGGGGGGCCGCCATGGAGGTCCCACTGTAGCTCACCGTCCCGCCACCCTTGGCGGTGGAGAGCACGGCCACGCCGGGGCCGGCCACGTCCACCGGGCTTCCGAAGTTGCTGAAGTACGCGAGGCAGTCGTCTTCCCCGATGGCCGACACCGTCCAGATGTTGGCGTGGTCGGCGCCCGCGGGGGACCGGGTGGACGCATCCGTGCTCTCGTTCCCGGCAGCCAGGGCGAACCGCACTCCCGCGGTCGCCGCGGCGATGACGGCGTCTTCCAGCGCCTGGGACTCCGGACCCCCCAGACTCATGTTGGCGACGTCGTCGGGTGAGGCGTTGGCCGCCACGTGGTCCACGCCGGCGATGACCCAGGAGTAGGCACCCGAACCATTGCTGTCCAGCACCCGCACCGCGATCACGGGCGCGCCCGCCGCCACGCCGACCACGTCCTGGGTGTTGTCGATGGCGGCGATGGTCCCGGCCACGTGCGTGCCATGTCCATGCCCATCCTCCCAGGAGTACTTCCCGCGCGTCACGAAGCTCGCGCCGCGGGAGCCGTCGACGTTGAGGTCCTTGTGTTTCGAGTCGATTCCCGTGTCGATGACCCAGGCCGAGCCGGTGGGCGCGGAGGCGCCGCCGACCCGGGTGACGCCCCAGGGGGTGACCTGTCCGGTGGAACCGCCCCCGCACGCGGAGTGGGTGGGATTGGTATCACAGAATCCCGGCGCCTGCGCCCGGGGGAAGGGGATGGAGGCGATCTGGTCCTGCTCCCAGTACGCCACGCGCGGATCCCGGCTCAGGGCGCCGAGACGTCCTTCGGGGACCGTGGCGGAGAATCCGAAGAGCGCGGTGCCGTAGGTGAGCGCGGGGGCGATCCCCAGACCTCGGGCGATCTCCGCGGCCGCCGCCTGGTTCGCGGCATGCCCGCCCGGAGCGAAGTCCTGGTTCAGGACGACGATCACGTCGACACCCCCGACCACCGAGGGGACGAGAGCGGCGTCGAGTTCGGGCTGGATGGGTGTGCTCCCCTCCGAGCACCCCGAGAGGGTGAGCACGGTAATGGCCGCGAGCGCGAAGGTCGACGGAAGGCTCTTCATGACAGGGACTCTCCTGTGGGAGGGGTCTGCGGGGCAGGCCCGTGATGTGCGAACGAGCGGGAGATGTGCAAAGGCCGTGCCACCGCACGTCGCCGCGACACCTCAACGCGGCACGTCGACCCGGATCTCCGCGGCGAAGAGCATGGTCCGGTCTCCGTCGACCGCCGCCCAGGCCAGGAGCGTGCCCACGTCGGGGGCCAGGGGACCGTGAAACGTCGTCCTCCCGTTGACCACGACCTCGACGGGGAGCGTCAGGTCCACCTCGTCGGGAGAGACGAGGATGCGAAGCCGGCGCACCCCGTGCGTATCCACACGGAACGTGTTCCCGTCGCGGATCGCCGAGACGATGCCCGCGTTCCTTCCGGACGTGAACCCGGTCAGGCGTCGGGCGGCGGCCCCGCTCGAGGCCGATCCGAGCTCGTCCACCACGATCCAATGGGCCCGGTTGTACCGGTCCACGTACTCGGTGGCCCACACCACCGTGTCGGGAAGGGGATCGCGGGGGTGGGCCGCCAGGAACGCCTCGATGTCCTCCGCCTCGGCGGGCCACCAGGCCACGTCGTGCACCCCCGGGAGTTCGTGATAGTCGAAGCGCACTCCCGCCTTCCCGTACAGCTCCAGATACGGGTGCACCGACACGGCCGGATGGATGGGGTCCTGGATGGTGTTCACGATGAAGAGGGGCTTGTTCAACAGATTGGCGACTTGGGTGGAGCCGTCCACGCCGTAGTGGGCGTTCTCGAGCACGCCCGGGTGCCCCACGAAGGGGAGAAAGGCGGCCCACGGCGTCGTGTCGTGGAAGGCGCCGAAGTACGTACCCGCGCCGCCGTCCGAGACTCCGGCCAGATAGACGCGGTTCTCGTCCACGTTGTAGAAGCGCTTGATCCCCAGGAGGATGTGGCGGAGCGCCTCCACCTGGCCGTGCTGCCACCAGAGGCACTCGCTCCACGCCAGGGGCATGACCGAGATGTGTCCTTCCCCCGACACGAGGTCCAGGTCGGGCCACCACGAGCCGCCGGGGCCGGGATCGGGGACGGTCGTCCCTCCGTGGAGGAACACGCGCAGAGGATACCGACGCGAGGGGTCGTAGCTCTGGGGCACCAGGAGGAGGTAGCGGTGGAGATGCCCGTCGGTCCCTTCGAGGGTGGGTTCCAGGAGCCCCCGGGGCACCGCCGAGCCGTACGCGCGTCCTCCATGGAGGGTCCGGAAGACCGAGTCGAAGGGGATGCCCGAGGCGATCACGCCGGCCGCGGCCTCGGTGCGAGCCGTGGGCGTGGCGGCGCGCCAGAAGGCGGACAAGGGCTCGGGCGTCGTGTCCTGGACCGCCAGGGCGAGCACCATCAGGGTCCCGAGGATCATGGAGCGTTTCCAAAGGGGGGGTGGAGTCGGGTCCCACCGATATCGATGGAAGGAAGACACCCGCTCGGGGGAGGACGTTGGCGAGGCCGACGTCCCAGGCTTGCACCCTGTTCCCTCCTACCCCATCCTCTCCCCGACGATGCCCTCGGGGAGGGCGAAGCCTTCCCGTTCCACCCTGCGGAGAATTCCCATGCTCCACGACTCCATCCAACGGCGCCCCCTGCGCGGTGTCCTGCTCGTCATCGCGCTTCTCCTCCTTCCCAACGCGGCCTTCGCCCAGGAAGCGGATCCGCGCCTGGAGATGCTCAAGGAAGAGGCCCTGGAATTGGTCGAGGCCCGCTCCGGGATGGTCCAGGAGATCGTGGACATGCTCTTCTCCTTCGGTGAGCTGGGCTTCCAGGAGTTCGAGACCCAGCGTTACCTCACCGGGATCCTGGCCGACCACGGATTCGAGATCGAGTTGGGTGTGGCGGGGATGCCCAGCGCGTGGACCGCGCGCTGGTCGCACGGCACGGGGCGGCCGGTCATCGCCCTGGGCTCCGACGTGGACGGGATCCCCCAGTCCAACCAGAAGCCCGGCGTGGGCTACCGCGACCCCATCCTCTCCATGGCGCCGGGGCACGGGGAGGGACACAACTCGGGGCAGGCCGTGAACATCGTGGCCGCTCTGGCCGTGAAGCAGCTCATGGAGCGCGAGAACATTTCCGGCACCCTCCTCATCTGGCCCGGCATCGCCGAAGAGCAGCTGGGGTCCAAGGCCTTCTTCGTGCGCGAGGGCGTGTTCGAGGGCGTGGACGTGAATCTCTTCACCCACGTCTCCGACAACTTCTCCATGACGTGGGGCCACACCGCGGGGAACGCGCTGGTGTCGGCCCAGTTCCGCTTCCGGGGTGAGACCGCGCACTCGGCCGGCTCTCCGTGGCGGGGTCGCTCGGCGCTGGACGCGGTGATGCTCATGGCCCAGGCATGGGAGTTCAAGCGGGAGCACCTGCGTCCCCCGCAGCGGTCCCACTACATCATCGTGGAAGGGGGAGACCAGCCCAACGTGGTGCCCCAGACGGCCACCATCTGGTTCTACTTCCGCGAGGTGGACTACCAGCACGTCACCGAGATGTACGACGCCGCCAAGAAGATGGCGCAGGGCGCGGCGCTCATGACGGGCACGGAGATCGACACCATCATGACGGTGGGGTCGGCGTGGGACCGCCACTTCAGCAAGCCGGTGGCGGAGGTGAGCTACGCCAACATCCAGCGGGTGGGGCTCCCCGAGTGGTCCGCCGCGGACATCGAGCTGGCCACGGCGTTCCAGAGGGAGATGGGGCAGCCGGAGGAGGGGTTGGCCACGGAGTTGCGTCCCCTCCAGGGGCCCATCAACCTCCGCAACTACAGTGGAGGGGGTTCCGACGACATCGGCGACGTGAGTTGGAACATGCCCACCGTGACGCTGCGCTTCCCCGCGAACATGCCCGGCGGGCCCGGGCACAACTGGGCCAACGGGATCGCCATGGCCACACCCATCGCCCACAAGGGATCGCTGGCGGGAGCCAAGGTGCAGGCGCTCACGCTCCTGGACCTCTTCCTGGACGGGAAGACCGTTCCCGCCGCATGGACGTACTTCAATCGGGTGCAGACGGCGGAGACCACCTACACCCCCTTCATCACTCCGGACGACCAGCCGGCCATCTGGCTCAACGCGGAGATCATGGAGAAGTACCGCCCCCTCATGCGCCCCTTCTACTACGACCCCGATCGCTTCGACACCTATCTGGAGCAGTTGGGGATCGAGTACCCCACGGTGAAGCCCCGTCCGGTGAGCGACGACCGCTGATGCCCCCACCCGCCGTGCTGGTGGAGGCGGCGGTGGTGTCGGTGGAGGAGGCCGCCGCCGCCCTGGAGGCGGGGGCGGGCCGCCTCGAGCTCTGCCGCGATCTCCCGACGGGGGGGCTCACGCCCGGGTGGAGCCTGCTTCAGGCCGTTCGGGAGCGGATGGCGGGGGAGGTTCCCGTGTTCGCCATGATCCGCCCGCGCGACGGGGACTTCGTGTACACCAGGGCCGAGGTGGCCGCCATGCGGAAGGAGATCCGCGAGGCGGAGAGGTCCGGCGCGGACGGGGTGGTTCTCGGGTGTCTCCGTCCCGACGGGCGGGTGGACTCGGCCGCGCTGGCCGCGTTGGTCGACGAGGCCCGCGGTCTTCCGGTGACGTTCCATCGCGCCTTCGACGCCACTCCTTCGGCCATCGGGGCCCTGGAGGACGTGATCCGCGCCGGAGTGGCCCGCGTTCTCACTTCGGGACACGCTCCCACCGCGTCGCTGGGGGCGGACGTCCTGGCTGAGTTGGTGCGTGTGGCCGCCGGGCGGGTCACCGTCCTGCCCGGCGGCACCGTCCGTGGGGAGAACGTCCGCCGGCTCGTCGCGTCCACGGCCGCGGTGGAGGTCCATGCCCGTGCCGCGGCGGTGTCCGGGATTCGCGCCGCCCTGGATCGCCGAGATTGATCCCGCCCCCCTCGCCAGCGTAGTTTTCGGTCCCGATGAACGAGAGGCGATGCCCGGAGTGGCATCGCACGCACCGCCGGCCCGGTCCCGGGCGGCGCCAGGAGGATCCGGAGGGAACGTGGCTGGTCACAACAAGTGGTCCAAGATCAAGCGGAAGAAGGCGGTGAACGACGCCAAGCGGGGCGCCCAGTTCACGAAGATCATCCGGGAGATCACCGTCGCCGCCCGGGAGGGTGGAGGCAACCCCGACTTCAATCCGCGCCTCCGGTTGGCCGTGGATACCGCGAAGGCGGCCAGCATGCCCGCCGAGAACATCGACCGCGCCATCAAGAAGGGCACGGGAGAGTTGGAAGGCGTCACCTACGAGGAGATCTCCTACGAAGGATATGGGCCCGGTGGCGTGGCGCTCTACATCGAATGCCTCACGGACAACGTGAACCGATCGGTGGCGGACGTCCGGCACCGGCTCGGGAAGTTCGACGGGAGCCTGGGCACCAGCGGCTCGGTGGCGTGGCAGTTCGACCGGAAGGGCCAGATCATCGTGGACGCGACACGCTTCTCCGAAGAGGCCGTGTTCGAGGCGGCCATCGAGGCCGGCGCGGAAGACGTCTCGCAGGAGGGTGGCGAGTTCACCATCACCACCGAGGTGACGGACTTCGCCGCGGTGCAGGACGCCCTCAAGGCCGCCGGGATCGAGAGTTCGTCCGCCGAATTGACGATGATCGCCAAGAACGAGGTCGAGGTGGCCGGGAAGGACGCGGAGAAGCTCCTCAAGCTCCTGGACGCCCTCGAGGAGTTGGACGACGTGCAGAACGTGCACTCCAACGCGGACATCGACGAGGCTGTGCTGGCCGAGGCGATGTAGTGGCGGTCACCGCCCGCGAGGGCGCCGGGGCGGAGGTGGTCGTCCTGGGCATCGATCCGGGAACGGCGGTGACGGGGTACGGCGTCGTGGCCAGAAGGCCCGGCGGGGCGGTTTCGCTGGTGGAGTGCGGTGTGATCCGCACGTCGGCGGCGGAGGCGCTCCCCCACCGCATCCGCGAGATCTACGAAGAGGTGGTTTCGCTCGTGGAGCGGCATCGACCCTTCGCCATGGCGGTGGAGAACGTCTTCCAGGGAAAGAACGTGCAGAGTGCGCTCACGCTCGGACATGCCCGTGGAGCCATCCTCCTGGCCGCCGCGCTCCGTGATATTGTCATAGCCGAGTACGCTCCCCGTGAGATCAAGAAGGTCGTGGTCGGAACGGGTCAGGCCACCAAGGACCAGGTCGGATTCATGGTCAAGCATCATCTCAAGCTACGGGAGGAGCCCCGTCCCGCCGACGCGGCCGACGGGGTCGCGGCGGCGCTGTGCCACTGCCTGGTGGGGAGCTTTCCCCGATGATCTCCCGCCTCCGTGGAACCCTCGTCACCCGGGGCGCCGACCGCGTGGAGATCGAGACGTCGGGAGGGGTGGTCTACGAGGTGGAGGTTCCCCTCACCGTCCTCCAGCGGATCCCCTCCACCGGGAGCCCGGTCGAGCTCCGCACCCTCCAGGTGGTCACCGACAGCTCGGTGGCGCTGTACGGCTTCATCGAGGCCCACGAGAGGGCGCTCTTCCAACGGCTCCTCACCGCCTCCGGCGTGGGCGCGAAGCTCGCGCTCGCCATGATGTCGGCGTACGATGCGGAGCGGCTGGCGAGAGCGCTGGTGGAGAAGGACACCGCGGCGCTCAGGCAGGTGAGCGGCGTGGGGAAGAAGAAGGCCGAGAAGATCGCGCTGGAGCTGGCAGACCGGGTCGGCGACCTGGCCATCGTCACTCCGCGGGGAGACGGAGGCGCGCGGCCTTCGGCGGCGCAGGAGGCGGTCCAGGCGCTCATCGCCCTGGGGTTCACCTTCACGGAGGCCGACGAGGCCGTGCGAGGCGTTCTGGAGGGCGGTGACCATTCCGGGGCGGCGGACGAGTTGATTCGAAAGGCACTGGCGAACCGATGATCGAACGCACCCAGATCACCACACCCGAGACGCTCTCGGAAGACCAGGCCGCGGAGCCCTCTCTGCGGCCGCAACGTCTGGCCGAGTTCATCGGCCAGGCCAAGGTCCGCGAGTCGCTCTCCATCGCCATCGAGGCGGCGACACAGCGCCGGGAGCCCCTGGACCACATCCTCTTCCACGGACCGCCGGGACTGGGGAAGACGACGCTGGCCTCGCTCATGGCCCGGGAGATGGGGGTCAACATCAAGACCACGTCCGGCCCCGTGCTGGAGAAGGCGGCGGACCTCGTGGGAATCCTCACCAACCAGCGGGAAGGGGACATCCTCTTCATCGACGAGATCCACCGTCTCCGCCCCATCATCGAGGAGTTCCTCTACCCGGCCATGGAGGACTGGCAGGTGGACATCCGTCTCTCCGACGGACCCAAGGCCCAGACCATGACCATGAAGATCGAGCCCTTCACCCTGGTGGGCGCGACCACGCGCTTCGGGCTCCTCACGGCACCCATGCGCGCCCGCTTCGGGATCGTGCAGCGGCTCAACTTCTACCCGGCCGACGAGCTGGCGTACATCATCCGCCGCAGCGCCGAGATCCTGGGGGTGGAGGCCACCGAGCACGGGGCCATGGAGATCGCCAAGCGTTCGCGGGGGACGCCGCGGGTCGCCAACCGTCTCCTGCGGCGGGTGCGGGACTTCGCCCAGGTGAGGGCCGACGGACGCATCGACGACGACGTGGCCGCCGCCGCGCTCCGGATGCTCGACGTGGACGAGTACGGCCTCGATGAAATGGACGCCCGGGTCCTCAAGACCATCATCGAGAAGTTCGAGGGCGGCCCGGTGGGGTTGAACTCGCTGGCCGTGTCCATGGGAGAGGACGCGACCACGCTGGAGGAGGTCTACGAGCCCTTCCTGATCATGGAAGGCTACCTCATGCGGACGTCGCAGGGCCGCGTGGCCACCAACCGGGCCTTCCGGCGATTCGGGTACGCCCTCCCCGAGGAGCGGACGTCGGGAGGGCAGGGGACGCTCTTCGAGAAGTGATGCCGGCTCGACATCCATGATCCGTACCCCCGACGGCACCCGCGTCTCCGACTACGACTACGAACTCCCTCCCGGACGGGTGGCCCGCTTCCCGGCGGAGCGCAGGGATGGGAGCAGGCTTCTCGTGGTTCCACCGGGAGACGATCCCTTCCGCCATCTCGCGTTCGCCGACCTGGTCGGCTTCTTCGAGCCCGGCGACGTCCTGGTGGTGAACGAGAGCAAGGTGCTCCCGGCCCGCCTCCTGGGGAGGAAGCCCACCGGCGCGCCCGCGGAGATCCTCCTGGTTCGCCCCGCCTCCGGGGAATCGGCCGGCGGGGAGGTGGATCCGCACCTCTGGGAGGCGCTGGTGCGCCCCGGGGGGAAGCTCAAGCCCGGCCGGACGGTGGACATCGCGGAGGATCTCCGGGTGGAGATCCTGGACTCGACACCCGCCGGAGGGCGAATCGTGCGCCTCGACACTCCCCTGACCGTGGAGGAGGCCCTGGACCGCCATGGGCACGTTCCTCTTCCGCCCTACATCGACCGTGAAGACCAGGCGCTGGACCGGGAGCGATACCAGACGGTGTACGCGCGGGCTCCCGGATCGGTGGCGGCTCCCACCGCGGGGCTCCACTTCACCCACGAGCTCCTGTCCGCCCTGGAGACCCGGGGGGTGACCCGCGCGGCGGTGACGCTCCACGTGGGGATCGGGACGTTCCGCCCGGTGGAGACCGACGACCCCGCCGCCCACGACATGCATCACGAGTGGTACGACGTGTCCGAGGAGGCCGCCCGCCTCGTCGGGGAGGCGCGGGACGCGGGGAGGCGGGTCTGGGCGGTGGGCACCACCGCGGTCCGGACGCTGGAGTCGGCCGCCGACGAGGCGGGGCGGGTACGGTCCGGGTCGGGCACCACGAACCTCTTCATCCGCCCTCCCCACCGCTTCCGCGTCGTGGACGGGCTGATCACCAACTTCCACCTTCCCCGCTCCACCCTCCTCATGCTCGTGTCGGCGTTGGCCGGGTACGAACGCACCATGGCCGCCTACGCCGACGCCGTGTCGGAAGGGTACCGGTTCTTTTCCTACGGGGACGCCATGGCGGTGCTCCCGCATCCTGTTTGAATCCCCGCCGGCGAGCGGCTAGGCGGCGGAGTGGCGCTTCCGGGTTCGCGCGCGCGGGCGGGGCGAGTGGCGGGGGGCGACCGGGGCCGTAGATTGGACCGTCCGCCGCGTTCGCGGAAAGGACCGTTCCCTTCCATCATCGGGGAGGATTTCCCATGAACCGTAGCTCCCACCCGTTCCCTGCCGGCTTCCGGGCACCGTTGCTCCTCCTCCTCGCGCTTCTCTTTCCCACCCCCGGTGCCGCACAGGTGGCCCGGGAGGCCGTGGATCTGGGGGTGGTGGCCCGCATCCGCGACGAAGGGCTGAACCGTTCGCACATCCCCGAGCTGGCTCGTCACCTCACCGAGGTCATCGGGCCGCGCCTCACGGGATCGCCGGGGATGCGCGAAGCCAACCGCTGGACGGCGGAGACACTCCGGGGATGGGGGTTGGTGAACGTGGTGGTGGAGCCGTGGGGTGACTTCGGGCGGGGGTGGGCCCAGGAGGACTACTTCGGGCGCATCCTCACCCCCTTCGAGCAGCCCCTCCACGGGCAACCCATGGCGTGGACGGGGAGCACGCCCGGACTGGTGAAGGGAGCGGCCGTGGTCGTGCGGGCCGAGTCGGAGGACGACCTGGCCGCGTACCGCGGACGGCTCCGGGGTACCTTCCTCCTCGTGGAGGACATACAGGAGGTGGACCCGGAGTTCGAGCACCGTGCCCGCCGCTCCTCCCTGGAGGATCTTCTGGAGCCCCCGCCCGCCCGGGAAGCGGGAGGGCCTTCGGAGGCGGACATCCAGGCCATGCGGGCGCGTATGCGGGCGCAGCGCGCCCTCTCCGACGCGATCTACGCCCTGGCCGAGGCCGAGGGCGCCCACGCCGTCCTCCGCATCTCGTCGCGCAACGACGGGGTGATCCGGGGCGGGAGCGCGGGAAGCCGGGAGGCCGGGGCGCCGGAAGGGCTCCCCCACGTGGCCCTCTCCCGCGAGCAGTACAACCAGATCTACAGGAACGTGGAGGCGGGGGTCCCGGTGGAGATGGAACTCCGCGTGGAGAACCGCTTCTTCGAGGACGACCTGAAGCAGTACAACACGCTCGGAGAGATCCCCGGCACGGACCGGGCGGCGGAATACGTGATGCTCGGCGCCCACCTCGATTCCTGGCACATGGGAGGAGGCGCCACCGACAACGCCGCGGGCTCGGTGG
>JAOUPR010000090.1 GCA_029879725.1 Gemmatimonadota bacterium
AACTGTTCTCTTCGTCCCGAGACAGCGGGAGAGCATTCGTGGGCAAGCGTGGGCATGGCGACTCACTCATATCATGGGGCACTGATATATAGTCGCGGGGGTCGCGGGCTACAACCGGTCACGGGCCCACCACCTCCAGGCTACCGCATCGCGCGCCGATCGGCTTTCGCGCTTTCCGCTGACGTTGTAGCGGTTCCTGACGGCCGCAGCTGCAAGCAGGGTCCGCACGCACCCGCATACAACCTCATCGTTTCCAGAATCGGCAGGGTATTGGCGCCACGCGGGTGTCCCGAAGGGCCGCGCCCCGAACGGGGGCGCGAGCAGAGACCGTCGTTGCGATTCCGCGGAGCACGATGGCAGCAGACGCCTGGAAACCCGAAGGGAACCCCGAGGAGCATGCGCCGTCTTCGGGCAGTGCTGGAAATGCTCCAGGATGACGCTTCCCGTCGGATCCGGTCGCTCATCAGTGCTCTCCATCG
The DNA here is from genome assembly GCA_029879725.1 of Gemmatimonadota bacterium. Classification (GTDB taxonomy): domain Bacteria; phylum Gemmatimonadota; class Gemmatimonadetes; order Longimicrobiales; family Gaopeijiaceae; genus JAOUPR01. The sequence continues at coordinate 480 of JAOUPR010000090.1, forward strand.
TGCGCCAGAACATCCTGGCGGGCCCCTCGATTCCGTCCCGAATCACGCGGTTGAGGTGAGACCCCTGTAGACGGGGATTCGTTCTCGGACCGGAGTGGCGACTATATTGAAGACCACCCCTCCTGGCCCCTGGGCCCGTCCGACTCGAAGTGCGGATCCTCCTTTCCGATCATTCGCATCTCTTCCCCTCGACCGAAGTTCTGAGGTCTTAGCTGCGATGCCGACGGAAGACCACCGAGATCTCCCAGCAGGCCGGTCATCCGTGGAGAAGACCGGCAGACTCCTCCTTATCGGGGGCAATGAGGACAAGACCGGGGGGATGGAGATCCTCAGGGCCGTTTCCGCAGAAGGAGGCGGAGCAGCCGGACGAATCGAAGTCATCACCACGGCTTCCTCGGAGCCCGAAAAGGTGTGGGGAGCGTACGAAAGGGCCTTCCGGGAGATCGGGGTCGGTTACGCCGCGCCGATGCACATCAGGACACGGGCGGAGGCGGAGGCGCCGGAGTTCCTCGAGCGAATCGCGGAATCCACCGCCGTGTTCTTTACCGGGGGGGACCAACTCCGCATCACCTCGATTCTGGGCGCGACACCGGTTCTGGAAGCTCTTCGCCACCATTACTTCGTGGAGAAGAGGTTGGTCGCCGGGACCTCAGCGGGCGCGGCCGCCCTGACCAGTACCATCATCTACGACGGAGAGTCACCGGAGGCCCTGCGAAAGGGCGCCGTGATGATGACCGGTGGACTCGCCCTGGTCTCGAACACCGTGGTGGATACCCACTTCATGACGCGAGGCCGGATGGGCCGTCTGATCCAGGTGGTGGCCAGCAACCCGAGTCTGGTTGGCATCGGCCTCGGTGAAGACACGGGCGCTCTGTTCACATCAGGCGGACGGTTCAGGGTGATCGGGAACGGTCTGGTGATCGTGGCAGACGGGTCGAGCATCGGTTTCACGAACGTATTCGATGTCGAGCATATGGAAACGTTCTCCGTGGAGGACGTGAGAGTGCACGTCCTCAGTTCCGGTGCCGGCTACGACCTCGAAACCCGCACCTTCCATCCGCCCCCCCCTCGGGAGCCCGCGGTTCGAACATCAGACGAAATCCCCAGCGAGACCCAATGAAGATCCTGGAGCAGCGCGCCCTTCGCGGGCCCAACAAGTGGTCCCGGTTTCCGACCGCATACATGAGGATCGATCTGGAGGGCTTCGCCGACCGTCCGACGAACAGCCTTCCGGGATTCACCGACCTCCTGATGAGACTTCTGCCCTCACTCCACGAACATCGATGCGGGGTCGGACGGACGGGCGGGTTCGAGAGCCGCATGATCGAGGGAACCTGGCTGGGGCACGTCATCGAGCACGTGGCCATCGAGCTCCAATGCCTGGCAGGGATGGAGGTCGGGTTCGGAAAGACGAGGGAAACCTCCGTGCCCGGTGTCTACCATGTCGTATACCGCTATCGGGACGAGCGGGCGGGCATGGAGGCCGGCAAGGAGGCGTTTCGTATCGTCGAGGCCGCGACGCGGGGAGAATCCCTCGACATCGAGTCCATCCTCCAGGGGCTCCGCGAGATTCGCGAAGAGAGCATTCTGGGACCGTCCACGGCGTCCATCGTGGAGGAGGCCACGGGGCGGGATATCCCGTTCCTTCGCCTCAACGACGCATCACTGGTTCAGCTGGGATGGGGGGTGAATCAGAGGCGAATCCAGGCGACGATGACGGGACGCACGTCGGCTCTCGGTGTCGAGATCGCCGACGACAAGTACCTGACCAAGACCACGTTGGCCGGTGCGGGCATCCCGGTCCCGCAGGGATCGGTCGTCGATACTCCTCTGGAGGCCGTCAAGGTAGCCAACGAGATCGGATTTCCAGTGACGGTGAAGCCTCTCGTGGGGAACCATGGGCGCGGGATCTCGGTACGCGTCGCGGGTGAGGAAGACCTGGGGCTCGCGTTTCAGATCGCCAGGGACATCAGCCCGCGGGTCGTCGTGGAGAAGTTCCTCGAAGGGCTCGACTTTCGCATCCTGGTGATCGGGCACCGGATGGTGGCTGCGTCCCTGCGCACCCCGGCACACGTCGTAGGCGATGGGAAGCACAGCATTCGGGATCTCATCGAGGCGGTGAACCGGAACGAGTTGAGGGGATTCGGCCACGAGAAGGTGCTGACCTACATCACACCGGACTCGATCACCCTGAGACTCCTGCGAGAGTCGGGCCTCGATCTCGACTCCATCCCGGAGCAGGGCCGGATCGTCCGTCTGAAGTCCACCGCGAATCTGTCGGCGGGCGGGACGGCCGAAGACGTCACGGACACCGTGCATTCGGCGAACCGTTTCATGGCGGAACGGATCAGCCGCTTCATCGATCTCGACATCATCGGAATCGACATCATCGCCCCGTCTCTCGAGACTCCGATCAACGAGAACGGCGGCGGAGTCGTCGAGGTGAACGCGGCTCCTGGTTTTCGCATGCATCTCGCTCCCGTGAAGGGGAAGCCCAGGCAGGTCGCCGTTCCCGTCATCGACATGCTCTTCCCCGGCGGTGAACAAGGCAGGATCCCCCTCGTGGCCGTCACCGGCACCAACGGAAAGACGACCACGGTGCGGTTGATCTCCCATCTTCTCCGAACGGTGGGCCGCAGCGTCGGCTCGACCACGACCGATGAGATCAAGATCGCCACCCACACCGTCATGCGTGGCGATTTCGCGGGACCGGAGGGTGCCGGAGTCGTCCTTCGCGACCCCACCGTCGATGCCGCGGTGCTGGAGGTCGCGCGGGGAGGAATCGTCCGCCGAGGCCTCGGTTACGACCGGGCGGACGTGGCGGTGGTACTCAACGTCGCCGAAGACCATCTGGGCCTCGACGACGTCGAGGATGTCGACGACCTCGCCGTGGTCAAGCGGGTCGTGGCCGATGCGGTGCATGCGGAGAAGAGCCGGATCATCCTCAACGCGGATGATCCCCGGGTCCTGGCCATGAAGGAGGACGCTCGGGCTCCAGTGGTCCTCTTTTCCCTCCACCCTGATTCGGAGGCAGTGCAGAGGCATCTATCCGAAGGTGGAACGGTCTTCACCATCGAAGGCGCCACCCTCGTGCTACGCGAGGGGACCTTGCCGAGCGCGGCGATCGTGAAGGTGTTCGAGGTTCCGATCACCCTGGGGGGTAAAGCCCTGTACAACGTGTCCAACGCCCTGGCCGCGGCCGCGGCCGCCCATGCCCTGCTCGGTCTCCATATCGAAGATCTGCGGACGGGCCTCTCGACCTTCAACCCCTCCATCGGGCAGTCCCCGGGACGCCTGAACCTCTTCGAGGTAGCCGGCGTGGACTACCTGATCGACTACGCCCACAACGTCCCCGCATTCATGGCCCTCAACCAGGTGGTGGCCTCTCTGTCCGGAAAACGTCTCCAGGAACACCGTCGGATCGGTGTGGTTTCGGGCACGGGCAACCGCATGGACGAGGATATCGTTCGTCTCGCCGAAGCCGCGACAGCTATCTATACCGATCTGATCATCAAGGACTCCGATCCCCGTGGCCGGCCCCTGGGGGAGACGGCCGAGATCATGAGAACCGCGGCGCTCGCGGCCGGGCTGCCGGAGGAAAGACTCCGGGTGATTCCAAACGAACGAGAAGCGATCGAGGCCGCATTCGGCATGGCCGTCCCGGGTGACCTCGTCGTGATCCAACCCGACGACATCCCTGGAACGATCCGCATGTTGCTCGAGCACAAAGAGAAGACGGAAGGCCTCGACCTCGTCCCGTAGCCGCCCCGGCATTGCTCGAAATCCCAGGAAGAGCAGGGTTCTGTTGACGCTGTAGCGGCTTCCGAACCGGCGTCTGTCCTCATACCCAGGCTCACGCCTGGTCCGAGCTTTCTCGCCTACCTCCCAGCGCACCATGGCCGTGCCGGTTGGGTCGGAGGGCGCCGTAAGGTACCCGGAGCCGGAGACCCAGCTGGTTGGAAGAAGTGGGCTCCCCGCCGGGAGGGCAGACGACGGGCCGATCGGTCGCTTCGCCAACCGGCTTGGTGCATACCTCTTGATCATGATGACGTTTCGCATGCCCACACACCTACGCCACGAGCTCATCCGTATGGCCATAGGAATACGACGGCATCCAGACAGTATGCTTGTGGGCACACGCCTTATGTGATATCGTGTGGCTGTAAGCATACGATAACTTTGCCCCCGAGTACTTTTAGGCACACTCCATGGACTTCCCCAGTCTGCGCCGGCGGCAGTTGGATGACCAGCTGTCGACGCTACGCGACAAGCAGCTCCCCATCAGACCTGACCAAGGCTGGATCCGCACGATCCGCGAAGCACTCGGAATGTCTCTTCGTCAGCTGGGCGACAGGGCCGGCATCACCAAAGCCTCCGTGGCTCAGATGGAGCGGAGAGAAGCCGAAGGCACCATTACACTCAGGTCGATGCAGAAGCTCGCTGCGGCGATGGAGGCCGACGTCCACTACTTCGTGGTCCCACGTCGGGGACTCGAGGAGATGGTGAAGAACCGAGCCGAATTCCTGGCAAGACAGCTGGCGAAGGAAGTCTCTGACTCGATGGCGCTCGAAGATCAGGCCACTTCGGAAGATCGACTCCGTGAGCTCATCGCCTACCATGCCGGCAGGTTCCTCGAAGATGCGGCGACCCTCTGGGACGATGTTTGAGTACCCGCCGGGCGCCACGCCAATCGATGCCGATGAGGCCGAAGGGCTGCTCCCCGGTCATCTCACGACCCAGACTGACCTGAACGAATGGGAGCAGGCCAACATCGCGACCGCGGCTGCATGGATCCGCACCACCCGCCTCGATCCCTTCGACTTCCTCGCGGTGAAGAAGCTGCACGAGCGCATGTTCGATCGAATGTGGTCATGGGCAGGCCATTTCAGAACGACGGAAAAATCGATCGGTGTTGCGCCCGAGGAGATCTCGGTCCGCCTGCGGGACCTGCTGGACGACGGACGGTATCGGCTGCAGAACGGGACTTTTCCTGTTAGGGAATGCGCACTGCGCCTCCACCACCGGCTCGTGTTCGTCCACCTGTTTCCAAACGGCAATGGCAGGCACGCCCGGCTCTGGGCCAACTGGATCCTGCTCAGGGCGGGCGAGCCCGTGGTCGATTGGGGAGGTAACCTCGGCAACGCTGGCGCTCTCCGCGTTCAATACATCGCATCACTGAGGGCCGCCGACGGTGGCGACTACTCACCGCTCCTCGAACTGTTCGGTGCGAGCGGTACCTAGACTCCGGTGCTCTCGCCCCGCCCTTCGACCCAGGCCCACGCCTGGTCCGAGCTTACTCGCCTGTATCCCAGCGCACCCATCGCGATCAACGGTTCCCCTGTGCGATCATCCAATAGGGAAGCCGGTGATCCCGCCGACAACAGTCCAGAACGCCCAAAATACGACGCTCCGCGTTAGGGCCTGGTGACCCACATCGGTTGGTCCCGTGAAGAACACGAGAGCCATCAAGGCATCGAGACTAACCGCTCCCGCGACGACCCACGCGATCACCTCCATCCGTCCAGCCGCAGTCCACGACGTTAGCACCGCGTAGGCGAAGCACCCCAGGAATAGGGCACCTGTAGCCACCATGAACGGGACGAGGCCCAGGCCCGCTCCGTCGTAGAGTACCATCCCACGAACGAGCATCGCTCCCAGGAGAATGGGAGCGATGGCCAGGAACGCCCGGCGAGTCCGAGCGATGACCGTTCGGAGGCCTCCAGGCCGTGGAGTCGCATCATCGGGGAGTCGCATCATCGGACGACACCAAAGCAGGACGTGCAACTCCCGTCATCGGCGCGGTCCCCAACCATTCGCTCATTCATCTACTTGCCCTCGCCCTATCTGACGGCTTTCAATTCAGCTGCGCGGGCTACCAGCTTACACCCGGCGCGAAGCGCAGGCCACTAGGCACTTCCGTGTCGGCTGCAATGGGCTGCCAGGTGGGCGGCGACCAGCGATCGAACATGGTGCCCCCGTGGTCCGACCACTCATGGGTCGCGTGAGGAGGGTCCGGAGTCCAGCCCCAACAGCTGGTCCACATCCAGGAGTTGGCCGTTCAGGATCACCTCTTCGGCCGTCCGCACGTTGCGAATATCGGCCAGCGGGTCCGCACCCAGGATGACCAGATCCGCGACCATTCCGTCATCGATGGTGCCGAGCGAGTCGATGGCGGACGCGAAGCGAGCGGGCACGATGGTGGCGGCCCGCAGGGCGGCCGCAGGCGTGAGCCCCGCATTGACGAGAAGCTCCAGTTCCTCGAGGACACTGCCTCCGGGATACAGGAAGGGATTCGAGAAGTCCGTCCCGGTCATGATGGGCACACCCGCCTCCGAGAGAAGCTCCACCAGCATCACGTGGGCTTCGTAGATTCCCCGATTGGCCGCCCAATCCGCCTCACTCCACCCTGCCCGATCCTCGCGCGCCTCCTCCCACGCCGCCCGGTCCCCGGCCGGCATCCCGGCCACCCACGGCTCCTCGAACCGTGCGTCCAGCTGTGCGGGTGACAGCTGCCTCATCCAGTCGTTCACCAAGGTCGGAACCTGAACCGTTCCAGTCTCCGCAAGAACGTCGATCACGGCCTGGCAACGCCCCTCATCGTAGGTGTCCAGAGCCAGCTGGAGATGCTCCATCGACCAGTCGTCCCATGAGACCGCACGCAGCTCCTCCGTCCTCGTGGAACACGTCGTCTCGATGAGTTCATTCAGGTGCTCGTGGCTCGCCATCCCGGCACGCGCCGCCGCCTCGACATCGACCGCGATGGGGACGTGGCCGGCCACCGGAATCCCCTGACGCTCCGCCTCGCGGACGAGCACCGCAAAGGCGCCGGGAGACAGCATGGAGTAGGCCTTCACGAAATCCGTGCCGGAATCGATGATCTCACGAACCGCCGCGACCGCTTCCGCGCTATCCCTCACGACTACGGCGTTCGAAAACGCCGGTGGATCCCCATCCACCATGGTTCCGGCCAGAGCGATCCGCGGCATGACCGTTCCCCCCGCGAACGCTGCGCGCCACGAGCGAACCTGATCCATGTCCTCTGGCTTGGTCCACATCTCACGCACCGCCGTCACCCCGTGCGCCACCGTGACCGGGAAAGCCCACTCGCTCGGGCTTCGCCCCGACACCTGATTGAACGCATGGAAGTGCATGTCCCACATTCCCGGCATCAAGAATCGGCCGCGACCGTCGACGAGCCGTGCCCCGTCCGGAGCCGCCAAATCCCCCGTCGGTCGCACCGCCCGGATTCGGTTCCCCTCGACCCAAACGTCCATGGCCGGACGCACCACGCCGTCCTGTACATCGACCACGGAAATGGACTCGACGAAGACATGACTCTGCGCCGTAGGCTCGGCCGAGCCGCAGGCGCTCAGGGCCGCCGCGAAACCGATACACCCGATTCGGATGGATTGCATGGACATGACTCCGTGAGAGTGGTGACCCGGGCCTGGATCGTTGGGCGAGCCAAGATACCGCCCATCCACGTAGGACGCAGCCTGGACGCCCAACCTGGGAGGCCCGCCACCGAGTCGTCGAACACGGCCGGTGGCGCTTGGCGAACGCCTCGCTGGCCTTCGGATCCTACCTCGACGTCCCTCGCATGCGCGGCCGATCATCTGCGTTCGCAACGCGCAGACCGAGGAGCAGGTAGAGTTGCGCCATTTGATGGGGACCTGACCAGTCCCACTCCTCGTCAGGCACGTCGCCGGGCTGGTGGATCCGCTGGCTGGAGTAGCGTTGCAGTCGCGTGAGCGCCAATGCCGGATCGCCGCCAAGCCCCACGAGTTGGATCGCAGGGATGCCGGATCGGAGAAAATCGTAGAAGTCGGAGGAGCCAAAGTCGGGAGCATCGTTCGGAAGGAGCGGAACGCCCATGGCGGCACTCAACTCGGCAGCCATATCGCCAAGCGTCGTGTAACGCGTAACGTCGATCACAGCGTGGAGCGGCCCCCATGCCTCAGCATCACCGCCATCCATGTTGATGTTCGCCACAACGCGGTCGAGCGGCCAGGTCGGCTGTCGCATCCAGTGTAGCGTGCCCAGCATCCCTCGCTCCTCGGCCCCGACGGCGAGGAAGACGATGGAGCGCCGCGGCTGTACGCCTGAATCACGAATGGCTTCGGCGATCTCGACCATCTCCGCAACACCCAGCGCGTTGTCTGCAGCACCAGGGTAAAGGGAACCTTCGTGCGGGCCCAAGGCATCGTAGTGCGCGGTGTAGACGACGGCCTCATCGCGGAGATCGGGGTCCGTCCCACGGATGACGCCCGCGACATTGTAGGTGGGGGCCGCCGTCGTCTCCTCGATCTCGTAGGAGAACGCCACGTGCTTGCCGGTGGGCTGGACGATGTCTTCGCCCGATGCGAGCGTGCCCATGAAGGCGACGAGATCCGCACCATCGCCAAAGAGTGCGCCGAAAGCCGGTGCCCCGAGGAGGACCAGCGGACGGGCCGGACGGGGGCCGTAGAGATCGTCTGCCAACGTCGTGATGCCGCTGAAGAGCGGCGAACGGAGCAGCGACTCAGGGAAGGGGCCTGAAAAAACGGCGATGATGGCTGCGGCGCCGCTCCGATGGAGCGCCTCGTAGGTCCGCATGAGGTCGCTCTTCGATCCATCGGCGGCGGGGGCCTCTACAAGCCACGCCACGACTTTCCCTTCCACGTCGAGCTTCGGTAGGGGCTCATCAGAGCGGGCAGCCCCGAGGGACTGTCCGAACAAGACGAGCTCGCCCGCCGTGTCGAGACGCATCGCGGGACGGGTTCGGATGAGCAGGCTCGCAATCGAAAAGTCGGTGCCGACGTAGAACGTGGTATCGCCGACCGTGAGCGAAGAAGACGGCATGGCGCGACCCGCGAGAAACGGAATCGTCTGGAGGAACCCATCGGTGCCGAGAGGTTCGAGTCCAGCCTCGCGGAACCAGTCGACGATCATGTGAGCGGCCCGTACCCCGCCGGGGTGTCCCGCACTTCGCCCCTCCATCTCGGGTGCGACGAGCGCGTGCGTCCTCTGCTCGATGGCGTCCACGTCCATGGCATCCGCGGCCTGCGTTTCCTTTGCCGAAAGGGCCGGGGCCGAAGGGGGTGTCGCCGGTGGACGCACGAGCGACAGGCGAAGGAGTCCGGGGACGAGTTCGCCGGAATGGCTGAGTGCCAGTTCAGAGGGACGTGCCGGCGGTGTGCCCTGATCGGGATCGTAGGGTGGCTCGCTAACGGGGAAGGCTACGGAAAGGGTGTCTCCGGACAGCCGCGAGCGGACAGGGATCAGCCATTCCCGAGGCTCGGCGATCGGGAGGTGAAAGTCCAGCGAGTCCGGCGCACCTTCGCCGTAGGCAGTGTATCGGAAGATCTGCGGGTAGGCTGGGATCGTCCACTGCGCTTCGGTCCCGTCGAACGTCACACGTAGCAGGGGGAGCGACGCCTCGGGGATAGCCTCGCCATAGACCTCGCCCTTTGCAGCCACCCACTGACCCTGGAGCGCCTCCATCTGCGCCGCCGCCGGAGGTGGAGCAACCGTCAAGAGGAGCAGAATAAGAATGACGCTCGAGCCTTTGTGGTTCATGGCCAATTCCTTTGAGAGTGGCGAGGGGGTTGTAAAGGCTGAAGGATGGGTCGCGTAGCGTTCAGAGTTGCCGGCGCGGCTCATGTCAGCGAGCCGTGATGGTCGTGGTGAGCGTAGTGAACGAAGCCGGCAATTGATTGTTGGAAGACGTGCGGTCCGCCGCGGTAGAGAGAAAGCTGTCTCAACGCCCCGCAATTATGTGGCGCAACGCCGAAAGGCCCTCGGCAACCGGATATGCGAGTGTGTCCGAATGAGCGTTTGCCCATCGAAGCCTCGACTCCAGGGCCGCCGATGGATCCCTTTGAACGGACTCAACTGTCGGTAGTGCCGTGAAGAAATCCAGGAACTCCGAAGCGGTGAGGATCGCTCTGCTGTCGGCCCGGGATCCCCGACGATGTGCGTGTGGGAATGGCCACTCCACCGTTCGCACGAGCACGATGGGGCGCCCATCCGGCGCGGTCTCTACCGAGGCCAAGTCGAATGCGAAGGCAGCGGAATCCCCGGGAGGAACCCACTCTCGCCTGTCAATCGGCCACAGCGCACACCCCCAATCGTGCTCCAGTGGGGCGACCCATATCAGATCTCCCTCTCTGAGGCCGTCCATCGGCATCGCTTCTACCGATTCTAGAACGAAGCCCTGGGCGAGGTACGGCCGACTCCTTCGAAGCGCCTCCGCGGGCGACCCCTCTGTCCCCCGTGAGGGCCGGGTCGAGGCAATCAGACTCTGCCGTGACGTGTCCGACGGCTCCGTCTCTGGCTCCGGGGAGGCAGTGTCTGGAAGCACGGGGCCTCGCTCAGCAAAGGGCGACTCGGATCGAGACAGAGAGAGCCACGCGTCGCTAGCCACGGCCACGACTGCTTGCTCTCCTGGTAGCCGGGAAGCAAAGACCCGAACCGCCGGAGTGCAGGAATGTCCGCGCGGCCGCTCCATCCCAAGAAGAACGGTCGACCCGATGACTACGAAGAGTACGGCGCGTCCCACTGACCATTTCATGCGGAGTGCTCCATCCATTGAAGTTGGCCTCCGAGAGCATGTACTCTCTCGGATATGCGGTGCCCGAACCGGATATCAGAGTCTGCTTTCCTTCGAGCCTGCACAACAGTTTCCTGCGCACCATGGTCGTACCGGTTGGGTCGGGGGGCGCCGTAGGGTGCCCGGAGCCGGAAGCCAAAAGACTTGCGACCCTTCGGTACCGCATCGCGTCTGATGCACTACCTACGAGTCAGGGGTTCATTTCGTCTTCGACCCAAGCCCTGATGTAACGAACGACGTTGTGCCGTTCATTCGGGGTCAGATTGGACATTTGCCGCGATCCCACCTGGCCCATTACTCCGATGTCTCGATCGCCAATCGCCCTGCCGGTTTCAAGCAATTCCAAGAACGCCTTGTCATCGTAGGCACCCGCGACAGTCATCGGCGGTGCGAACGGGGGTAGCCCACGCAAATCGCCGCCGTGGCATTCTGTGCAGGTGGCCTCAACAATGTATCGGCCAAGGCTCAATTCTTCGCCGTAGCTCGGCAATGGTGAAGCATTGTGCCGCTCGATCTTCTCGCGTGTCATCAGCAGGTTGCCGAGCCCCATTCTTTCAAGCAAATACTCTGTCGGTTCCGGGTGAGGTGTTGACTCGCCTCCGGGCTTGATCGTGCGCAAGAATCCAATGAGCGCTTCCATGTCAGGCTTGCTCAAATGCTGAAATGAACTTGACGGCATGAACCAGAGCTCGCGGTCGTCAGGGTGATCACCAAATCGAATCAGTGCCTCAAGGTCAGAGTTGTCCATGTCAGGCACAGTGAGCGAAATGTTGCTGGCCCATATGCCGCTCGGCTCGGGCCAGCCTGAAGGAAATGGTCTCCCCTGAAGGTCTGGCCCGTGGCAGCCTTGGCAGTTCAGGATGGCGCTTAGGCGCCGGCCATGCTCGACAACGTCGGTTCCCTCTGCCCCCACACCTTCGAAGGATGTGTCCGAGTCGGCCGGATTCGAGGCCGCATTGCCAGAAGGAGCAGAACAAGCTGACAGCAGTAGACAGGCCACGCCGAATGAATGCGTGATACGAACCATGGAAACTGTCCCGACCGGAGGTGGAGGTCCCTAGAGGGACGAAAGAAGGTGGTGGCTCCAGGGGCGCACTGTCCGATAGGATCGGGCGTCTTCAACAACCCGGAGGGAGCCACCACCGACGAAGAACACATCCAGGCGATTCCTGAAACGGCGTCAGTTCTCGGACGTGCGCTCGGTTGCCAAAGTATTACGCCTATGACGTTCGGGAAACGGGAGAGAGATGATCAATGCGAGCCGTCCGCGCCGAGTTCACGTGCAAACCCCTGAACCCATATTGGCCTGTCCGGGTCTTCATCAACTCGGATCATCAGGAACCGTGTCCCGTCTCCCGCGACATCGTACGCACGGTGGTTCTGCTCCCTTCGGTACCGCGAGTCATCGAAGAGCGTGTCTTGGGCCGCGACGGCGAAGGATGAGTCTACACGCACCTGAGCTGCCACGAGGTGGCGATCCCCAGTGCGAAAGAAGATCTCGCTTCCCTCAAGGGACCACAGTGGCTCCACCGCCCCTGGCTCGGAGACCAACCACACCTCTCTTCCGTCGGGAAATGAACGAACTGCGATCCGGTCATCCAAGTTGTAGGCGAGCCAGCGGCCGTCAGGAGACAGCGTAGGCGCCCGTCCGTTGCGATCCGACGCGGCGGTGGAGTCGAGCAGGATGTTTGGGGGGACCAGAAGATTGGCGGTGAACAGGTCTCTTGTGCCCCCGGAGAAGCCCCCTCCTCGACGGACCACCACTCGCTGCTGGCTGGGCGACCATTCCACTTCCTCTATTCCGTCTACATGCGCCGCCGAGCGCCTTACCGGCCCGCAGCGTCGCTTCTGATCGGCAGCCCCATACGATCCCGTATCGCCTGGAAGCGGGGATGCGTGCCCATTTCCTCCCGCCCCACCGGCGAGCTGATCGTATACGGCGTCGCGGGGTCCCCGATTTCCTCGCCACGTTCGATCCAATCCAGCGCTCGTTCGACGTCGCCGGCCCACAGGTGAGCCATCGCGATCCGGGTCGGCGCCACGTACATGAACTCGGCGCGCGCCTCCAGGATCGCGGCCGCGCGGGCCGACGCCTCGCGGGGACCGCCCTCATCGAGTCCGTTCAGCAACGCGTTCGCGAGGGCGGTATCGCCCAAGGCGGTGAAGAGCCCGGCGTCGGAGCGGACGGCCTCCTCCGCACGTCCCAGGCCCCGGAGAGACATGGTCATCACATCATGGGCCACGGGCTGGCTCGGATCCAGGCGGAGCGCTTCCCGCGACGCCTCGACGGCGACCTGGTAGTCGCCTGCATGGGCCAACGCGCCGAACGCCAAGCCCAGAATGAGTCCGCTGAACGGATCTCCCTCCCGCGCCACCGCCGATTCCGCTCGGGCTTCGTCCAGTCGCCCCATGAAGGTCAGGAAGTGGGAGTAGTAGGCGCGCGCCTCCCAGTTGTTGGAATTGAGATCGATGGCCCGCTCGAACTCCTGCCCCGCGGCCTCCCAGTCCCACTCGACCCACGTCAGCACAATGGCATTCAACGCAACGAGGCTCGGATCGTTCGGGGCGATCTCCAATGCTCGTCGCATGTATTCGCGGAGCAACGGCCGTGCTTCCGCGGGACTCACCAGACCGAACTGGAGACGCCCGGCCCAGACCTTGGCGAGCCCGCCGAGCGCCAGGGCGTTGTGCTCATCGAGGTCCAGGGCGCTTTCGTAGAGCCCCTGAGCGATTTCGAGGTCCTGGGGCGTCAGCCGGGCCCAGTGATGGTTTCCCCGCAGCGTCAGCTCGTACGACTGGGGGTCCACGACGCTCGTCGCGGCCCAACGCGCGGCCACCTCCGCGGAGATATCGAGCTCCACGGCCTCCGCAATCCCGCGGGTCGCCTCGCGGTAGAGGGTCATCACGTCGCGCGGCGCCACCGCGTAGCGCCCACTCCACACCACATCCTCGGAACGCCCCTCGATCAATCTCAAGCTGATCCATACGGAATCCTGCCCGAAATCCGCCTCCCCTTCGAGCACGGCATCGACACGCTGTTGGCGTACGATCTCCGCAGTGGGCGTGGCGTCTCCCAGGTAGTTCCTCACGGACCGCCGTCCTCTTACCTCCAATCCGGCTTGCTGGACTTCGCCGATGAGGGCCCCATGCATGCCGGCGAAGATCGCCGCCCGCTCCGGATCCGTCTGTTCGTTCTCGAAGGGGAGGATGGCGATGGCCTGGATCGTCGGGCCCGACAGGGCGCCGGGTACCCACCAGGCCGCGATTCCCAGGAGAGCGACGATCACTGCGGCCCCCGCGCCCCGAACCGCGCTGCGACGCCGACGCCGCAGGCCGGCGGCCTCGACCTCCCTGGCCGACAGAGCGGTCTGGAGCTCGGTCATGAACTGCCGGGCGTCGTCCGGTCTGTCGTCGGGATCCGGCGCGAGCGCCCGCGCCAACACCGGCGGCAGCGTCTCCGGCAGCTCGTTCGAGCAAGTGAGTTCGGGCGGCCCTCCGGTAAGCTTGCTCACCAGCACCGCCTGGGGCGTCTGCCCGGCGAACGGTCGCTGCCCCTCGAGCATCTCGAAGAGGATGCAGCCCAGAGCGTAGATGTCGGTGCGACCGTCGACGTCCTGATCCCCCACGGCCTGTTCCGGACTCATGTAGGCGACGGTCCCGATGGCCATGCCCGTTCCGGTCAGGCGGGTGTTCGTGCTGTCCCCCGTTCCCAGAGCGATACCGAAGTCGGCGACCGCCGCGTGGCCCGCCTGGAAGAG
>JAOUPR010000139.1 GCA_029879725.1 Gemmatimonadota bacterium
GTCGTCGGCGGCTCCGTCCTCCAGGGCGCCGGAGAGGAAGCGGAGCTGCGCCATGGCGCCGTCGATCCGATTGGGCCGCAGGGACTGCACGGTGAGGTAGCCCAGGAAGAGGGCGATGAAAGTGGCGACGACGACGCCGGCGCGGCGACGGAGGTTCGGAAGGCTCATGGTATGGCTATAGCCTCACCCTAGCCGCGTTTGTTCCGTAGGGGTCCGCGGCCGTCCGGCCGTGATGGCGCAGCTCAACCGCGAGGGCGAACAGGGCCCGGGTGGCGTCGAACAACGCGTACGACCCCGCGACGGCGCGATCCCCCGCCTACGTCGGACGGAACTCGGAGTGCTCCGACAACAAGCGCCGCAATCGGTCCATCGTGGAGTCGTCGAACTCCGCCTTGGGAATGTAGAAGGCGGATGATCGGGAGAAGAAGACGAGGAAGAATCGCTCGGTTTCGCGGCTCCGCCGCACGGCCTCCCATCCGATCTCGCACTCGGCGATGGGTCCACGAGTTCGCACACCTTCGGGAGAGATTCCCACTTCCTGGAGCCTCCCTCTAGACAGTGGCGAAGCGAGGGCCCTCCTGGCATTGAGCCGAGGCTCGAGGAAGAACAGGGCGACGAAAGCGGTCCCGAGCAGGACGGCCAGGATCCCGCGTACGACCGCCGAACCACCTGGATTCGCCATCGCTCTGATCCACGGAAGGAGTCCGAAGTAGGCCCACATGCCGCCGAGCAGGAGGATGTTGAGCACGCTGGCCCCACTCCTCCACATGACGGCGCGGGTCGCCGCCATGAGAAGCTCCACCGTGGGAATGAAGCTGACCACCACTTCGTCTTCACGGCCCGTCATCGGTCCACCGCCCGGCGATGTCGGCGAGGGTGCCGGCGACCCAGCCCGGGACTCGATCCACTCCACAAGCGAGTCGTCCGGTACGTCATCGAGACGTTTTCGAGGAATGGCCATGCCATTCCAGCGCCCCGTCAGCAACACGATGAAGCGCTTCTCGAGCCGGACTTCGGTAATGGCCTCCCAAGCGATCCTGGTCCTCGCCAGGCCACCCTCACCGATGAGGGCCTCCGGCGTGAGGACGAGTTCGTGCTCGTGTTCCACCAATCGGCTCCCCAACGAACGGGTCAAGCCCGTCAAGAAGCCGAAGAGTCGGAAGAACACGATGAAGAAGAACCCGCCCATGAGCAGGGCTCGACCGAGCTGAGTCTGCCCAAACAGCAGTGCCGCGAGTCCCACGACGACCGCCCAGCGCGCCAACCGCCGGATCTTCCGGATGACGGGGAGCGATCGGTAGACCGCCCCCGTGGCCCGCGCGTTGAGGAGCTTCGTACATTGATACCGTAGACGCATGGTGCCTCGGGGGTCGTCGACGCTCGGGAAGGGAGAGAATCCGTTTTCGAGTGCGACCACGGTGTGGAATCACATTCCCATTCGCAAGCCGGACTGTCAGCCCCCCCCTACTGCCCCCGCATGGCCGACGCCGGATCGCTCCGGGTGGCCGAGACGGCGGGGAGGAGGCACGCCACCAGCCCCACCACTCCCAGCGTCCCCAGGATGAAGAGGTACAGGAAGGGGTCGGCCAGGGTGACGCTGTACGTCACCATGCGCAGGGGCTTGGCCAGTGATCCGCCCCCAACTGGGATACCACTTAGAGTGTTAGTTCAACGCTCCCTGGCTCGTGGGGAGTGGTCCCCTTAGAGCAGGGAGATTCAGGAACGCTGGATCCGGCCGGATCGCCTGCGGGGCTGGTGGTCGATAGCCCAAGGAGCTGTGGGGCCGGATGGTATTGTATTCTCGCCGCCATTGCTCGATGAGCACCTTCGCCTCGGTCAGGGTGAAGAAGATTTCCCGCTTCAGGACCTCGTCACCCAGGGTACCGTTGAAGCTCTCGTTGTAGCCGTTCTCCCAGGGGCTTCCGGGCTCGATGAACAGCGTCTTCACCCCCAGATCTCGGAGCCAGTGCCGAACCACGCTTGCCGTGAACTCGGCGCCGTTGTCGGACCGGATATGGGCCGGGGGCCCGTACCGGGTGAAGAGCTCCGTCAGGACTTCCAGGACATCGTCCGACCTCAAGTTCCGGGCCACCTGAATGGCCAGGCACTCCCTGCCGTACTCGTCCAGGACCGTCAGCATCCTGATGGGCCGACCATCATGGGTCCGGTCCGCCACGAAGTCATACGACCAGACATGGTGCTTGTACAAGGGTCTCAGGCGGATGCACGACCCGTCGTTCAGCCAGATCCGGCCCCGTTTGGGCTGCCTCTTCGGAACTTTCAGCCCCTCCTGCCTCCAGATCCGCTCCACACGCTTGTGGTTCACCGTCCACCCCTGCGCCCTGAGCATCCCCGTGACCATCCGGTATCCGTACCGGCCGAACCTCCGAGCCAGGTCGATCATGTCCGCCCTCAACGCCTCCTCGGCCTCCTTCACCTTTGGACTGTGGCGTTGAGTCGATCGAGCCTGCCCCAATACCCGACAGGCCCTTCTCTCGCTCACCCCGAGCCGCTGCTGAACCAGCACCACGCAACGCTTCCGCCGCTCGGGGCTCAGAAGTTTCCCTTTGCCGCTTCCTTCAAAATCAGCTTGTCTACCGTCAGGTCTGCTACGGCTCGTCTCAGGTGCTGGTTCTCCTTCTCCAGCTCCTTCATCCGCTTCGCCTGGTTGACCTGCATCCCCCCGTATTCCCGCCGCCAGCGGTAGTAGGTATGCTCGCTGATCTTCAGGCTCCGGCACACCTCCTTGACCGATTTGCCGTTCGCCAGCTCCACCTCTGCCTTCCGAAGATGGTTGATGATCTGCGCTGGGCTCGCGTTCTTCGGTGCCGCCATCTTGACCTCCCTCCTCTCATCTGGACCGGCCGAAACCTAAAACTCGGCCCGGTCTCGGTTCAGGGGGTCCGATCACGGTCAACCGGAATCGATTGATGTAGCGCTGGCGATCGATCTCGTGGACACGGGCCAGAACCCGGAACGAGCTTCCCGAGGAAATCATGGGATGGGCTTCCAACACCGGCAGAACGAAGTGGGCGACGGGGCGTCTGCGAACGGTGGGCAGGTATCGCGAATATGATCGGCGCCGCACGGAAACGCCACGGTTATCTTCCCCGTACCACGGTGCCCACCAGAACGCCCCGCGACCAAGGTGCGCACCGACCCCACCGGCGCGACAGACCTCCCTCCCCCCTACCCCCCCACCATGGCCGCCGCCTTCAGCAGCGCCCGCGCCTTGTTGAGCGTCTCTTCGTACTCGCTCGCCGCCACCGAGTCGAACACCACGCCGGCCCCGGCCTGCACGTAGGCCTTCCCGTCCTTCACCACCACGGTGCGGATGGTGATGGCGGTGTCCATGGTGTGGCCGCCGTAGTTGAAGTAGCCCACGGCTCCGGCGTAGGGGCCGCGGCGGACGGGCTCGAGCTCGTCGATGATCTCCATGGCGCGGATCTTGGGCGCGCCCGACACGGTGCCGGCGGGGAAGCAGGCCTTGAACACGTCCATGGCGCTCAGCCCGGCGCGGAGCCGTCCTTCCACCTGGCTCACCAGGTGCATGACGTGGGAGTAGCGCTCCACCACCATGAGGTCGGGCACGGTCACGGTGCCGTACTCCGCCACCCTCCCCACGTCGTTCCTCCCCAGGTCCACCAGCATGCGGTGCTCGGCCAGCTCCTTCTGGTCGGCCAGGAGGTCGTCGGCCAGGGCGCGCTCCTCCTCCGGGGTGCGTCCCCGGGGGCGGGTTCCGGCGATGGGGCGCACGGTCACGACGTCGTCCTCCACCCTCACCAGCACCTCGGGCGAGCTCCCCACCAGCGTCAGGCCGTCCATCTCCAGGAAGTACAGATACGGGGAGGGGTTCAGGGTGCGGAGCGCGCGGTAGAGGTCGAAGGGGGTGGCGTCCAGGCGCACGCCCAGGCGCTGGCTCAGCACCACCTGGAAGGCGTCCCCCGCCCGGATGTACTCGCGGATGCGCTCCACCCCGGCCTCGAAGTCCTCCCGCGTGGTGCTGCTGGTGAACTCGGGGTCCCCTTCGGGCTCCTGGGCCAGCTCCAGCGGCGCGGGCGGGGAGCCTTCCCGCAGCTCCTCCAGCACCTGGTCGATGCGCCGCGACGCGGCGTCGTAGCGGGCGTCCAGCTCCGCCTCCGCCAGTCCGTCCTCCACGGGGACCGACACGATGGCCATGGCCCGGCCGCGCAGGTTGTCGATGGCGAGCACCACCTCGGTGAACACGAACACGCCGTCAGGGATGTCCAGGTCGTCGGGCGGGGCGTCGGGAAGCCGCTCCACGTATCGGATCACGTCGTACCCGAAGAACCCCACCGCGCCTCCCCAGAACCGCGGCAGGCCCTCCACCTTCGCCGGGGTGCGCTCGCGCAGGCGGGCGTCCAGGTCGGCCAGGGGGTCGTCCGTCTCCACGGGGGCCCACCCCTCTTCCGGCGTCCACCAGGAGACGTGGCCGTCCTGGAGCCGCCAGGCGGCGGCGGGGCTGGTGCCCAGGAAGGAGTACCGCGCCCACTGCTCGCCGCCCACCACCGACTCCAGGA
>JAOUPR010000140.1 GCA_029879725.1 Gemmatimonadota bacterium
CCAATATGCCCACCCGCCCCACCCCCCGCCACGCTTCCGTGTAGGCCGCGCGTCGGGTCCGGGCCCGGCCGGCATCGTCAGTCTTCCGGCTCGCTCTCCCCGCCATCCAGCCCGAAGTGCTTCATCCTCCGCCACAGCGTGGTCCGGCTCATTCCGAGGATCTCCGCGGCGCGCACTCGGGAGCCGTCGGCGTCCTCCAGGGCGGCCACGATGGTGGCGCGTTCGGCATCGGGGCCGTCGGTGCGGTAGCGGGTGGGCTCGGCGTCCGGGATGGGCGACGGAGCGGCCTCACGGATGGCGGCGGGGAGGTGCTGGGCCTGGACGCGCATCCCTCCGGAGCGGATGACCGAGCTCTCCACCACGGCGAACAGCTCCCGCACGTTCCCGGGCCAGGCGTACCCGCGCATCATCTTGAGCGCCAGCGGGGAGAACGCGTACGCGCGGTCCGCGTCTTCGCGGCTCCGCAGTCGGGCGAGGGCAGCCTCGACGAGGAGGGGGACATCGGAGGGGCGCTGGCGAAGCGGGGGGAGGTGGACCTGGAAGACGTTGAGCCGGTAGTAGAGATCCTCCCGGAAGCGTCCGAGCTCCATCTCCTGACGGAGGTCCCGGTGGGTGGCGGCCACAATGCGCACGTCCACGGTCTGGGGTCGGACGGCGCCCACGGGGGTGACCTCCTTCTCCTGGAGCACGCGCAGGAGGCGCTGCTGGAGTGAGAGGCTCATGTCCCCCACTTCGTCGAGGAAGATGGTTCCGCCCTGCGCGGCGGCGAAGAGTCCCTGGCGGGACGCCACGGCGCCGGTGAAGGCTCCCCGGACGTGCCCGAAGAGCTCGCTCTCCAGCACGCCTTCGGCCAGGGCGGCGCAGTTCACGGGGACGAAGGGGCCCATCCTCCTCGGGGAGAGGTCGTGGACGGCGCGGGCCAGGAGCTCCTTCCCGGTGCCCGTCTCTCCGGTGATGAGGACGGTGGCCTCGCTGTCCGCCACCTGGCGCACCGACGCGAACACTGCCTGCATGATGGGGGCGTGCCCCACCATTCCGCCGAGCGATCCCTGGCGAACCGCGTCCGATCCGGGCCGGTCCTCCAGGAGGTCGGCCACCTTGGCGCTCAGGACGTCGGGGTCCACGGGCTTGGAGAGGAAGTGGTCCGCCCCCCGGTGGAGTGACTCCACGGCGGTGTCGATGGTGCCGTATCCGCTGATCATGAGGATGGGGCAGTGGACGCCTCTCTTCCTCAGGAGCTCCACCGCCGTGACGCCATCGAGGCCGGGCATGCGCATGTCGATGAGGACGAGGTCGAACGCCTGGGCGTCCAGGATCCGCACGGCGTCGGCGGCGTCCACGGCCGTCTCCACCGCATGGCCGTCCTGGGCCAGGAGGGTCGCGGTGGAGAGGCGGAAGGTCCGGTCGTCGTCGACGACGAGGATGCGGCGAGGGGGAGCGTTCACCGTCGTGCTCCGCCGTCGGGAACGCGTCGGAGCCGCACGGTGAAGACCGCCCCGCGAGCGCCGTCGCGATTTCCGGCGTGGATGGTGCCGCCGCCGCGGCGGACGAGCCCTTCCGCCACGGAGAGCCCGAGCCCCACTCCGTGGGCGGCGCCCTTCGTCGTGAAGAACGGGTCGAAAACGGAGGCGAGGACGTCCTGAGCGATCCCCGGTCCTTCGTCCGTCACCTCCACGGCGACGTCGTCGTCCGACGAGTCCACCCGGACCGCCACCTCCCCGTCGGGAGGCGAGGCTTCGATGGCGTTCTCCACGATGTTGAAGAGAACCTGCTTGAGGGCGTCCGGCGCGATGGCGGCCTCGAGCCGCTCGGGGATCGCTCCCGTCACCGTCACCCGGACGTTTCCGCTTCCCACCCCGGCGAGGGCCGCCACCTGCGCCACCACGGCGGCCACGCCACAGGTGGAGGCGGTGGGGTCCAGGGGGCGATTGAGGTCGAGGAGGTGCTCGGCCATCTCGTGCATGCGGAGGAGCTCGTCGATGGCCAGGTCGGCGAACTTCATCCCTTCACTCCCTTCGTCCACCGACCGGCGCACGACCTCGAGGCAATTGCGCACATTGGCCACGGGATTGCGGATTTCGTGGGCGAGCTCGGCGGCCATGCGTCCGCTGGCGGCGAGACGGTCTCTCTGGATGAGCTCGGCCTGGAGAGTCTGGAGTCGTTCCTGCCGATCCGCCAGCGCCCGGTTCGCCTCCGCCAGCTCGGCCACGCGCCTCCTCAGCGAGTCGCGCATGTCATGGAACGATTCACCGAGCTGATGGAGCTCGCGGATGCGCGATGGCGCCGTGGGAGCATCGAAGTCGCCGTCGGCGAGACGACGGGAGGCCACGGCCAGCGCTCGCACCGGGCGAGTGAGCATCACGGCCACCACCGCGCCGATCCCCATGGCGGCGAGGAGGGTGAGGATCCAGGCGAGGAGGGCGCCCCGACGGAGGCCCGGGAGGGCACGCAGCGCGTCGCGCGCCGACCGGGAGAAGAGGACGTCGCCGGCCGGACCGAGCCCCCCCTCCGCCACCCAGTAGCGGTCGCCTCCGGCTTCGAGTTCCACCACGCCGTCCGTGGTTCCCGCGGGGGCATCCATCCAGCGCGACACCACCAGACCGGCGCGCAGCGAGTCCAGGGTGGACGCGACGATCTCCCCCGTGGGTCCCAGGACGGTGACGTCAGCCTGCGACAGGGCCGCGAGGGTGACGGCGAGGGACTCGCCCAGAACGCTGGACGAACCGGCGGCGCCCATCCATCCGCCATCCATCTGGACGGCCACCAGCGCCACGGCCCGGGGCGCCCCGTCGTGGAAGACATAGTCCACGCGACCTTCACCGGCCCGGAGCGCCGCCAGGGTTTCGTCGGGAAGTTCGGGGCCAAGGACGATGGCTCCGTCGGGCGCCACGAGCACCGCGTCCTCACCGAACTGGGACGCCGCCACGGTGGCCAGCCCGGAGGCGACGTCGAAGCGGCCGGCGGCCAGGGCGTCGCCCAGCCCGTCCGTGGCCGCCACCGCCATGGCGTGCATGGAAAGGGCCTCGGCCCGGGCGGCGTTGCGGTCGCTGAGGATCATGGGCGCGCGTCCCAGATCCTCCACCGCCACGCGGCGCAGTTCGGCCGCGATCTTCCGGTCGAGGGCCACGCCCGCCGGGAGGAGCGCCAACGCCAGCGCCCCCCCGAGGGCGAGGAGGAGGGCGCCGGACAGCGGAATGCGTCGAGGGTTCATGGAGTCCAAGCTAATCGACCCCGGGGGATCCGAAACCATTCCGGGCTCCGGACCCCCCGGGATGGGGTGGGGGGGGTCAGCCGACGGGTTGGATGGTGACCTTGATCACCTGCGGGACGTCGGGATAGACGTAGCCGTCGTTCACGGGGCGCACGCGGCCGCCCTCGTCGGTGCCCGTGTTCGGCCCCGACTGACGGGGAGCCTGGTTGAAGCCCACGCCGGGCTCTTCGTTCACCTCCGTTCCCGCGTCCCAGAGGATGAACATCCCCGAGACGTCCCCGGACAGCGGCGTGCCGCCGGGGAAGAGGTCGAGTCCCGTCTCGCTGGGGGCGAAGAAGAGGTCGTTGGACTGCACCAGCATGGTCGCCAGGGAGAGGCGGTCGCCGGGCTCGGCCATGACCGTGAACGTGTAGCTCTCTCCGGGGAACGCGGGCGCAGGACCCGAAGCCCCGTTCGGCGTGGTGAACGCACCGGCCTCGGAGACGCGGGCGTCGGAGCCCAGGGCGCCCGCCAGGGCGGCCGGATTCCCGTCCTCGGCCAGGTCCTCGAGTCCCAGCCCGGCGTCGAAGGAGCCCGCGGTGAAGAGCACGGACGGCGCGTCGTGCACGGCGTAGACGCCCGGCGCGATGGGCGAGGTGAGCCCGGTGCGCATCCCCAGCGCGGCGGAGAGCGCCGAGATGTCGCCGTCTTCGGCGAGGTGCTCCAGCCCTTCACCCCGGTCGGCGGATCCCGCCGTGAAGAGGGGGTCGGCGGCGGTGTGGACCACCCAGACGCCGGGCGAAAGCGGCGCAGGGTGGCTGTTCCCGTCGGAGGTGGCGAGCGTCATGTAGGTGCCCACGTTCTCGATGCGGAGCCGGAAGGAGGTGGGCCCCGCGGAGGCGAGGGTGACCTTCAGGTAGTCGGATACCGGGGGGAGGTTCCCGAAATCATCGTTGGCCTGGCGCACGTTGGCGTTGGCGTCGGCGGCTCCGGTGTTGGGGCTTGCCTGTCGGGGCGCCTGGTCCGCGCCCAGCCCCGGCTCCTGGTTGGCCTCGGTGCCGGCGTCCCAGAGGAGGACCTGACCGGTCACGTCTCCGGTGAGTTGGTTCCCGGCCATGTCGTAGAGGGGGATTCCGTCACCCGTGGGGGCGAGGAAGAGGTCGTTGGATTGTCCGAACATGGTGGCCAGGGAAAGCTTGGCGCCTACCGGGGCAGAGAAGACGGTCTCGTAGATGCCCCCGGGGAAGAGTGGGCCCGCCTGGGTGTCGCCCAGCGGGGTGTGG
>JAOUPR010000141.1 GCA_029879725.1 Gemmatimonadota bacterium
CGCCAACTCCTCCACGATCATCCGCCAGTGCTCCAGCGCGGAGAAGAACTCCTTCACGGTCACCCGCTCGTTGAGCCCGTGGGCGAACTGGTCGGCGTCGCGCATGAACATCCCGCTCACGCCGTACGTGGGGATCCCGCCGGCGCGGACGTGGAGTCCGTCCGTTCCGTAGGGCGCCATGTACGGGATCACGGGGGTGCCGGGGTAGCGCGCTTCCACCGCGCGGGTCACGGCGTTCATGACGTCGTCGCGGATGGGAGACGAGGGGCTGGCCTTGGGATCGTCCAGGACGGCGATGGTCAGCGTGGGGGTGGCGGCCACCTCCTCCAGCGTTGCCTGCACGTCGGACACCTCCACGCCGGGGAAGATGCGGCAGTTCACCGTGGCGGTGGCGTTCTGGGGGAGGGCGTTCTCGGCGTGCCCGCCCCGCAGCATGGTCGCCACGCACGTGGTGCGGGTGATCCCCACCTGCTCGGGCTCCTTCCACAGCACGTCCGCGGCGGCCTCGTCGGTGGGGTCGTCCGCCAGGCGGGCCATGGCCTCCCCCACCTCCCCGGGAACCAGTTCCGACATCATCCGGAAGTACAGTCGGGTGGCGTCGTTCACCATGACGGGAAAGCGGTACGCCTCGATGTTGCGGAGCGCCCCGGCCAGCTGGTAGATGGCGTTGTCCGTGCGGGGGGTGGAGCTGTGCCCGCCGGGGTTGGTCACGGTCAGCTCGAAGGTGGCGTACGTCTTCTCCGACGTCTGCACGGCGAAGGAGACGGGGTTTCCTTCCGCGCTCAGGGCGCCGCCCCCGCCGTCGGAGTTCAGGGCGAACTCGGCGTCGGTGAGGTCGCGGTGCACGCTCACCATCCGCTGGGCCGAGAGCATCCCCGTCTCCTCGTCTCCGGTGAAGGAGAGGATCAGGTCGCGGGTGGGGACGAACCCTTCGCTCTTCATCCGCAGGAAGGTGGTGGTGAGCATGGTCACCCCCATCTTGTTGTCCGTCGTCCCGCGCCCGAAGAAGTACCCGTCCTCCTCGATGAGGGTGAAGGGATCGCGCTCCCAGTCCTGGGGAAGGGCGTCCACGATGTCCATGTGCGCCATGAAGAGGATGGGCCGCTGCCCCGACGAGCCGTCTCCCCGGTAGCGCACCACCAGCCCCGCCTTCTCCTCCCCGTCGGGCGAGGTGAAGGGGAGGACGTGCACGTCGTCCGCCGGGAAGCCACCGGCGCGGAACTGCTCGGCGAGCCAGCTGGCCATGGCGGGCACCTGCCCGTGCCCCTCCGCGGTCCGGTAACCGATCACCGTCCGGTAGATCTCCAGCGCCCGCTTCTGGTGGGGCGCGGTGTAGTCGGCGCTGGAGGTCTGGGCCCGGGCGGCCTGGGGAAGGGCGAGGACGGCGGCGAACAGCGGGATCAGGAGCGTGCGCATGAGGACGTGCCGGATGTGAGGTGAGGGGACGAAGGAGGAGAGTAGGGAGGGGCGGCGTGGGGGAGCAAGGTGCGGGAAGCAGGCCGATCCAGCCATGGGCTGTCCCGTGCGAGGCGGATAGTATCGAGAAGACCCTTGTCCGTTCCGTCTGCGAGACACGAAGATTGGATATGTCCACGCGCATCGACTTCACGCATCTGACCCCTCCAGAGAGGCTCGCGCTCATCGAGGATCTGTGGGCCAGCCTCTCCGATGAGGATGCGCTGCCACTCTCGCCGGCTCTCGCCAGCGAATTGGAGCGAAGGGTGCAGGCCGCCCAACGCGACCCGGACGGCGGTCGTGGTTGGGAGGAGGTCCGGGGAGCTCTGGAGCGTCGGTAGGCGTTCGTGCTCCGGGTAACGGAATAGGTATCCCATTTGGGTCCGGATCTACTAGATTTCACCATTCGGGGTTTCTTCGGTGGGAGAGACGGACGTGCCTCAGAAGAGCGGAATCGAGTGGACGGAGGTCACATGGAACCCTGTGACCGGATGCACGCGGGTCTCTTCGGGCTGTGACAACTGCTACGCAGCCACGCTGGCCAATCGGCTATTGAAGGATGCCTACCGCGCGCGACCCCCAGTCATCGATTCAGACATCACACGGCATGACCCGTTTGCCGTCCGGCTATGGCCAGAGCGGCTCGATGCACCCCTCGGGTGGCGGACGCCGCAGGCGGTGTTCGTGAACTCTATGAGCGACGTCTTCCATTCTGACGTCCCAGACGAGTTCGCGAGGCGGATGTTCGAGGTCATGCTTGAAGCCTCGTGGCACACCTTCCAGGTGCTTACGAAACGTCCGTCGCGGGCACTTCGTTTCTGGAAGAAGAATCAGGACCTTTTTGATGGTGCTCCGATCCCGGAGCATATATGGATGGGGACCTCAGTAGAGGATCAGGAAGTCGTTCACCGCGTCGAGCATCTACGGTCGGTGCCCGCTGAGGTGAGGTTTCTCTCCTGTGAGCCCTTGATCGGCCCGCTCGAACTGAACTTGCAGGGGATGCATTGGGTGATTGTCGGCGGTGAGAGCGGACCAGTCCGTCGCCAAATGAAACCAGAGTGGGTGACTGCTCTCCGCGATCAGTGCGTTTCTGCGGACGTGCCGTTCTTCTTCAAGCAGTGGGGCGGCCGAACCCCAAAGGCCGGCGGACGAGAACTGGAAGGGGCATACTGGGACGAGATGCCTACTCGGGCCTTCGGATCCTGACGCTACCGTGTCGGAGGGATTGTACCAGAGCGGCCTCGAGGATGACGGCCTCTATACTCCGACCATCAAGCCGCACTCGATCGAGAAGATCCGGATACACAACTACTACGTGGCGCTGTTCACGACGTCGATGCGGTCGCTTTGGCCGCAGCGAGCCTACTTGGGGCTTTACTCTGGACCGGGTCGCGCCAGGGTGGAAGGGACTGGAGAGATCATCGAAACGACGGCCATGTCGGCCTTCCGACCCCGCCATCCCTTCACCAACTACATCTTCGTCGACAACGACGCGCAGTGTGTCAACGCGCTGAGGGCGCGCATTGAAGCGCTCGATGCCGACCATGATGTCACGCTCATCGAGGCAGACGTTCAGGAGGCGGTGCCACAGGTCATCGAAGCGATGCCCCGATTCGGGAGTGGGCACGGACTGCTCTCCTTCTGCTTCATCGACCCCTTCTCCGCAGCCCTGGATTTCGACGTCATTCGGAAGCTCGGAAGTCGATATAGGATGGACTTTCTGATTCTGCTGATGCTCGGCCGAGACGTCCGCACCAACTTCGCGCAGTACCTAGAGGACCCGACGGACACACGGATCGGTGCTCTGATCGACGATCCACATTGGCGGGACGAGTGGCTGTCGAAGGGGCTGGGGCGTCGCGATCTCGTGCGCTTCATACTCGGGAAGTTCGATGCAGCGATGACTCGGCTGGGCTACAAGGCGGCGCTTCCTGGTGATGCACACCCGGTCCGAGTGATGGGAAAGAACGTGTTCCTCTATTCTCTCGTCTTCTATAGCAGGAGCGATCGCGGGCGACAGTTCTGGGATGCGACGAGGAAGGGCGCAGATCCGCAGATGCGGCTGGATCTGTAGGCGCGTCCGGAAGGGACGGACTCCAGACATAGCTCAGCAAGCCGAGCTTCGTCAGGCTGGCCCAGGCGTCCCCCGACGCATTGGATTCCTCCCCCCTTCCGGGAAGCTGGAGACCACCCTTGCCCCGCGCCCCGTCCCGACGGATCGTACACCTCTGCCCCATCCCCCCTTATGCGGAGGTACCCGATGGATCGCCGGGTGACACGTTCGGCCCCCGCGAGCGCTGCCGGCCTCGCCCTTCTCCTCTTCGCTCTCCTCCACTCCGTCGTCGCGTCCGAGCCGGCCTCCGCCCAGGGGACGCGCCTCCTTCGCCAGCCGACGGTGAGCGACACCCACATCGCCTTCGCCCACGGGGGCGATCTGTGGGTGGTGGGACGGGACGGGGGGACGGCGCGGCGACTCACCAGCACGCCGGCGGTGGAGTCGGAACCCCACTTCTCTCCCGACGGGCGCTGGATCGCCTTCACGTCCAATCGCTCGGGGACCGACGCGGTGTACGTGGTCTCCGCGGACGGCGGTGATCCG
Organism: Gemmatimonadota bacterium; assembly: GCA_029879725.1. GTDB lineage: Bacteria > Gemmatimonadota > Gemmatimonadetes > Longimicrobiales > Gaopeijiaceae > JAOUPR01. The sequence continues at coordinate 4,055 of JAOUPR010000141.1, forward strand.
GTCCGCCTCACGTGGTACCCGGAGGCGGCCATCGCGCGGGGGTGGACCCGGGACGGCACCCGTGTGGTGTACGCGTCGGGGCGGGGCAGCCCTCCCACCGGGAGGCTGCGGCGCCTCTGGACGGTGGCGCCCACCGGGGGTCCCTCGGAACTCCTTCCGGCTCCCTGGGCCAACGCGGGGTCCTTCTCCCCCGACGGCCGCCGCCTGGTGGTGGACCGGATGAGCCGGTGGGACTGGGAGTGGCGGAGCTACCGCGGGGGGCAGAACACCCCGCTGGTCGTCCTCGACCTGGAGACCCTCGACGAGGTGCGCCTCCCGAACGAGCGCACCCGCGACACCGACCCGGGGGG
>JAOUPR010000019.1 GCA_029879725.1 Gemmatimonadota bacterium
GACGGGAGGCGTCGGAAGCGGGCCGGCGGCAGTGTGAGCTCGTCGGGTCCGGACAATACCAGATCCCGCCCCCACCTTCCGACACCCTCCCCCCGTGGATTCTCGGGCGCGTGACCGACGCGGGCAGTGGTGATCCGCTCCCCGCCGCACAGGTCTATCTCACCCTGGGAAGACACGGCGCACTCACATCCGCATCGGGATGCTTCCGCTTCGAGCTTCCGCGGGAAGTCGTCGGTGAGCGTGTGGAAGTGCGTACCGACTACTTGGGCTACCACTCACGGTCGGACACCATCAGGGTGGCGCCGGCCGGGAATCTCTTCCTGGTCGAGCTGGAACGAGCCCCGATCCAATTGGACATCGGTGGTGACGTCCATCCTGGATCGACCCGAAGCCTCGACTCGACCACGGCGGCCCCGCGCCCCCGCCCTGTCCGTCATGGGGTCCCCGGCGAGGGATTGCGATCTCCGGGGGACGTCGAGCCGACCCTCCGGAGTCTCCACCGCTGCACCCGCCTCGTCGACGGCATTCAGTCGACACATCCGGACTCATGGGCTGCCGTTCTCGGCCGCGTGGAGGACCGCGCCGACGGTTCCCCCATCCACCGGGCCCAGATCACGTCGACAACCGTGCCCACCACGGTCACGACCTGGGCGGATGGGTGTTTCCTCCTGGAGTTCCCCGACTCGCTCATCGGCCGCAGCGTGCCCTTCGAGGTGGAGGCCATCGACTACCACCCGAGCGTCGATTCGCTGGTCGTCCCCGACGGACTCGCGATGCGCCGCGTGGAGTTGAACCGGGCACTCGCCCCTCTCCCGTGCTGGGAGGCCGCACGGTGTGCCGACTCCACCGCTCCGGCCGCACGTACTCGAGCCGAGCGCTCCGTCGACGAAGCCGATCGGATGCTGGCCAGGCGGGACTTCGGCCGCCTCCTCGAGGAGGCGCGTGCCGAGTGCTCCACCGCGATCCGCGAACTGATGGCCGACACGCTTTCCCGACCGGACGATCCCCCCATGCTCCTGGGGCGAGTCACGGAACGGGGGCATCGGGTCCAACATTACCCGGTGATCGTCGAGGGCGTCTCGGAGCCGCTTTGGACCAGAGGGAACGGGTGCTTCAACCTCCGGGCGACGCTCCCCGACTCCCTGGTGGGGCGGCGTATCGAGATCCTTTTCAATCAAATCGGCTACCTTGCCAGAGCCGTAGGTCTGGTGGTGGGCCCCGGAAGCAACGTCATCGACGTGCCTCTTCGTGCCGTGGCCCTGACGATGTGCGGCTCCATCGAGGGATCTTGTGATCCCCCTTCCCGGTCTCCCGAGGCGCCACGGGTCCGGGCTTGGGAGCCGCGACCCGTCGTCACGGCTCCGCCGGCTCCCGGATCGGTCGTCCTGATGGGTCGGGTGCTCGATGACGTCACGGGAGTCTCCCTCTCAGGGGTCGTGGTTTCCGTGGATGATCGAGGCGAGTCCACCCTTTCCGACTCCTCGGGTGGCTTCCGGCTATTCCTTCCTCCGTCGGACTCGCGAACCGAGGCAACCGTGCGAGCGCAATACGACGGGTACTGGAGCGCATCGTCGCGGGTGGCCCTCGTGGCCCAGTCCGCCGAAGTCGACTTGAGGATTCGCCCGGCGCCCCACACCGACGCCGACGGCCCTCGCTCCGGCGGGTGTCTCACGGTGCACCGCCTCGAGGCGCTCTCCATGGACCGTGCGCCGCGAGGTGAAGCCCCCTTCGTCTCCGGCACGGTCACGGAGTGTGGAGCGTCCACTCCCCTGGAAGGCGCCACCGCACACATGGATGATCTCGGGCTGGCGGCCGTGGGGGATCCCCGCGGCTACTTCAGGATCGATCTCCAATCGGAACACGTCGGCCGAGCAGCGAGACTGACCGTTCGAGCCCCGGGTCACGTCGCGACGTCCGTTCGATTCCTCATCGGCAGCGGAGGAAACGTGCTCATGTTGGCGCTCCCGGTGCACCGGCCGGGTCCAATGGAGGCGTGTGGGGCCGATCCGGGTCCGTGCGCCGCCGACGGCGTTGCCGATACCTCCCTCCCTCTGCTGGCGGGCACCCTCGTCGATGCCCGGACGGGTACTCCGATCTCGGACGTCCCCACCTTCCTGGACTCGACCCGGCTCCGACCCCACGCGACGGGAGGCGGCGGATACCTGGTCCACCTCCCGAAGGGGTCGGTGGGAACCGCGGTACCCGTGCGCTTCGAACACCCGCTCTACGAAACACTCACGGAGCACCGCACCATCCTCCCCGGTGAGAACCGCCTGGACAGGGCGCTCACGTCCATCGCCGACAGAATCGAAGACTACGCCGCCAACGCACGGCGGGAGTGCGTGGAGCGTGCAGTGTCCAGGTACGCCTACGTCCGGGGGAGCGGTCCCCCGGTCCTCGTGGGGCGAGTGGAGGATCCGACATCCCGGCAGGGACTTCCCCACACCCAGATATGGATCGAAGGGCAACGGACCGGGACCCTGTCGGACCACGTCGGATGCTTCGTGCTCTCCCCCGGCGAGCGAACGGCGGGCGATGAGATCGAGTTACGGGCGCAGTGTATCAGCTCTGGGAGTTGGACCCGAGTCTTTCGTCTGGAGCCCGGGCTGACCGAAGTGGTCGTCGGCCTCGAGTGCCGAGAGATCCCCGCCGACGACGTCTCCGAAAACCACTGAGCGGCTCCCTACCCCAGGCTCTCGCGCACCGCCTCCGCCCGGGCCTTCTCCTGGCGCCGGAAGTCGAGGTAGTCGGTTCGGGTGACGATCCCCACCAGGCGGCCTTCCTCGAGGATGGGGAGGTGGCCGACGTTGCGGAAGAGGAGGATCTCCTCGATCTCGCGCACCGTCGACTCGGGCGACGCGTGGAGCACCTTCCGGGTCATGTACCCCTTCACGGGGGCGTGCATCTGCTCCGCTTTCCGGGCCTTCATGATGTCCCTCAGGGTGAGGATCCCCTTCATGGTGCCATCCTCGCCCACCACGGGGCACCCGGAGTGGTTCACCTCTTCCAGGAACATGGCCGCCTGGACCAGCGTCATGGTGTCCGTGACCACGTGGACCGGATGGGACATGAGGCTTCGTGCGGTCACGGCCGGGAGGAGCGACGCCTCCAGGTACCCGCACAGCTTTTCGAAGAGCTCCGGCCCGTCCACGTCCTTCAGGAGCGCCGACGCGGCCTTGGCATGCCCGCCGCCGCCGAACGCACCCATGATGCGGTCCAGCTCGATGGTGTCCTTCTGATTCCTTGAGATGATGACGGCGCTCCGGTTGTGCTTGAACCAGAAGACGCCGAAGTACGCCTCCGGGTTCTCCACCTCGAACACCTTTTCCACCACGGCGCTGAGTCCCTGACGGGGACCATCCATCTCGGTATAGCTCAGCAGGAGCGCGTGCCCGTTGATCTTCCTGCGCACCAGGTCGTTGAGCACCTCGTGGAACATGGTGACCTGGAACTGCTCGCGGAGCGGGCTGAGGAAGGTCTTGACCAGCTTGATGGAAGCGCCCGCGGAGCGCAGGAAGGCGGCGACCTCGAAGTCCTCCGGAGACACGTTGTCGTGGGTGAAGTTGCCCGTGTCGGCGTAGATCCCGGTGAGGGCGATGGTGGCGTCGTCCGGGGACATGGCGATCCCCCGTTCCATCACCAACGTGCCCAGGAAGGACGTGTTCGACCCCAAGCGGCTCTCGTGGAATCGGGCCCCGAGGATGTCCCGGGAGTCGTGGGGGTGGTGGTCGAAGACGTCGATGCTCCCCGGGCTCCCCTCGAATACCTCCAGGTATTCCGCGATCCGGTCGCTGGAACGCGTGTCCACCACCACCAGATGGTCCACGGCGCGGCCACGGAACTCCTTCGTGGACGTCAGTTCCAGGTGGTGCCGATACATGGTGACCAACGGCCGGGCGACGGGGTGGACGTGCCGGCTCACGAGCGCCACGTATCCGGGAAAGAGAAGGCGTGCCAGGGCGATGGACCCGAAACAATCCAGGTCCATGTTGGAATGTCCGACGATCACGCCGGACGGGGGTTGTGTCACCGGGGACCTCCAGAACGACGAGAGGGGTGCCTCCCCGGAAGTATCGATGCCGACCTCCGGGCACTTGATCGTGGGCCACCCCCTATTGCCCACCTCAAAGACCCTCCCCACCTTGCCCTCCTGCCCAAAACCATTGCCGTTCACGGCCGAGCCCCGGCGGCTCCGCCAAACAGACGAGGCCCCACATGAGGTACCCGTTCCCCCTGTCCATGCGGCCTGCCCTGGCCCTGGTCTTCATGGGATCGCTGGTGGCGCAGGACACCGCGCAGGCCCAGACCTACTCCCAGGATCTCTTCTCCAACCTGGAGTGGGAGAACATCGGCCCCTCCCGGGGCGGCCGCTCCACGGCGGCCGCGGGCAGCGACGCCCGACCCCTGGAGTACTACTTCGGCGCCTCCGGCGGCGGCCTCTGGAAGACCACCGACGCCGGCACCACCTGGAACCCCGTGACCGACCACCAGGTGAACTCCGCCTCGGTGGGCGCGGTGCAGGTGTGCGAAGCCAACCCCGACGTGGTCTACATCGGAATGGGCGAGTCGGAGATCCGCGGCAACATCCAGCAGGGTGACGGCGTGTACCGCTCCGACGATGCCGGCGAGACGTGGCGGCACATCGGCCTCGACGGGAGCCAGGCCGTGGGGCGCATCCGCATCCACCCGGAGAACTGTGACATCGCGTGGGCCGCCGCTTGGGGGGTGCACTCCACTCCCAGCGATGAGAGGGGTGTCTACAAGACCACCGACGGCGGCGGAACGTGGCGGCGCGTCCTCTACCGCGACGAGAACACCGGCGCCCAGGACCTGGTGTTGGACGCCACCGACCCCGACGTCCTCTACGCCTCTCTCTGGGAAGCGTGGCGTCGCTCGTGGGGAATGAGCTCCGGCGGACCCGGCTCGGGACTCTTCAAGTCCACCGACGGCGGTGAGACCTGGACCGAGCTCACCCGCAATCCGGGGATGCCCGCCGGAACCATCGGGAAGATCGGCGTGGCCGTGTCCCCCGCCGATCCGAACCGCGTGTGGGCGCAGGTGGAGGCCGCCGAGGGCGGGCTCTTCCGCTCCGACGACGCCGGCGACACCTGGGAGCTCATCAACGACTCCCGCGACCTGCGCCAGCGGGCCTTCTACTACACGCGCATCTACGCAGACACCCAGGACCGCGATCTCCTGTACGCGCTCAACGTGGGGATCTACCGGTCCACGGACGGGGGCGTGACACTCGAGTCCATGAGCGTGCCCCACGGCGACAACCACGACCTGTGGATCTCGCCCAGCGACCCCATGCGGATGATCGAGGCCAACGACGGTGGCGCCAACGTCTCCTTCAACGCAGGCGAGACGTGGACGGACCAGGACTTCCCCACCGCCCAGTTCTACCGCATCACCACCACGAACCACTTCCCCTATCACGTGTGCGGCGCCCAGCAGGACAACTCCACGGCGTGCGTCCCCAGCCGCGGGTGGGACCACCTGTACGGCGGCGACATGCGCCACACCTTCCTGTACGACGCCGGGGGCGGGGAGTCGGGGTACATCGCCTCCAACCCCGACAAGCCCTGGATCCTCTACGCCGGGTCCCACTCCGGCACGCTCACACGGAAGAACCAGCAGAACGGTCAGGAGCGGGCCATCAACGTGTGGCCCGAGAACCCCATGGGCCAGTCCTCCGCTTCGCTGGTGGAGCGCGTGCAGTGGACGTTCCCCATCGTCTTCTCGCCGCACGACTCCAACGTGCTCTTCACCACCTCGCAGCACGTCTGGAAGACCACCAACGAGGGTCAGAGCTTCCAGCGCATCAGCCCCGACCTGACCCGGGCCGTGGACTCCACGATGATCGAGTCGGGCGGTCCCATCACCAAGGACCAGACGGGAGTGGAGGTTTTCGCCACCATCTTCGCCCTGGCACCGTCGTACCATGATCCCGAGGTGATCTGGGCCGGCTCCGACGACGGATTGGTGCACGTGACGCGCAACGGCACCGCCGAGATGCCCGACTGGGCCGACGTCACCCCGGCGGACATGCCCTATCTGGGCCGTGTGAACACCATCGAGGCCTCACCCAACACGCCCGGGAAGGCCTACGTGGCGGTGATCCGCTACCTCGTGGAGAACGACCGCGCGCCGTACATCTGGAAGACGGAGGACTACGGCGCCAGCTGGACGAAGATCGTGAACGGGATCCCCGCAGACGACTTCATCCGCTCCGTGCGTGAAGATCCCACCCGTCCGGGACTCCTCTTCGCCGCCTCCGAGCAGACGGTGTACGTGTCGTGGGACGACGGGGCGAACTGGCAGTCGCTGGGGATGAACCTCCCCAACGTGCAGGTGAGCGACATCCAGGTGAAGGAGAACGACCTGGTGATCGGAACCCATGGGCGCTCCGCCTGGGTCATGCGCGACATCACCCCCATCCGGGCGATGAACGCCCGGGTGGCCGAGGCCGACGTGCACCTCTACAAGCCGGTGGACACCTACCGCAACGTCGACCCCGGCGTGCAGGTGCGGTACTACCTGGCCGAAGACTCCGACGTGAAGCTGGAGTTCATGGACGAGAACGGAAACGTCATCGAGACGTACGAGGGTGACGCCACCGTGGAGCAGGCACGCCCCGGCAGGGGCCGCCGCCGCTTCGGCGGGGGCGCACGCTCGCAGCCCTCCGGGAAGGCCGGAGCCCGCACCTTCATGTGGGATCTCCGCTACCCCGGCTTCGTGGACTTCGAGGGGATGATCTTCTGGTCCGGGAGCAATCAGGGCCCGGTGGTGCTTCCCGGCAGCTACACGGTGCGCCTCACCGCGGGTGATGAGGTGCTCGAGCAGGAGTTCGAGATCAAGCTCGACCCCCGCAACGAGCCCGTGACCATCGCCCAACTCCAGGCCCAGCTCGATCTGGCGCTGGAGGTCCGTGACAAGGTCACCCAGGCCAACCAGGCCGTCATCCAGATCCGCGACATCGAGGGTCAGGTGGACGATCGCACCGGCCGGACGGAGAACCCCGAGATCCATGGCCAGGCCGACGTGGTGCGGGGCAAGCTCGACGAGGTGGAGAGCGAGATCTACCAGGTGAGGAACGAGAGCCGGCAGGATCCGCTCAATTTCCCCATCAAGATCAACAACAAGCTCGCCGCCCTCCTCAACGGCGTCTCCCGGGGCGACTTCCCGCCCACGGAGCAATCACGGCAGGTGTTCGAGCGCCTCGACGGGCTCCTCCAGGCGGAGATGGTGCGGCTCCAGCTCATCATCGAGCAGGACATCTCGCGATTGAACGAGCTCCTGCGGGAGGCGGGCCTGGATCCGATCGAGATCCAGAAGCTCATCAGCTGACGGACGTCCACGCCCACGGAGCGCGCTCCGTGGGCGTGGACTCGGGACCCTTTCCCGACCACGACGCCCCGGACGGCCCTCCCGGCCGTCCGGGGCGTCGTGCTGTCCCTCGCGGTATCCGGCGCGAGTTCCACCACTAAAGCGGCGTTCCGCTGCAGCCGAGACTTGTTGATCGATGACTCCCGTGGGGCCGGCCCCCATGGAGGGGCTTCGATCACACCAAGGGGTCGCCGGGATCGTATTCGAATCTTCCGTCACACCTCCTGGGGTGGATGGGCACGCCAAGGTATCGCTTCCCTTGGGAGCCTCGATACAACCATACCCATCGCCCGTGAGTCTTCCGACGTACCGCGGACCCGCTCGGCTCACGGACAGGCAGTCGGTCAAGGTCCGCGACTGCCGCCTTGCCACGAGGCCGTTCGATTGAACCCTCCAGAAATCCTGATCGTCGAAGACAGCGCCATCGTGGCGATGTCGCTCGCGGACGTGCTCGACGTCGCCGGCTTCCGCTCCACCATCGCGGCCTCGGGCCGCAAGGCCCTCGAGTTGCTCCAGGAGCGTGAGTTCTCCCTGGCGTACCTGGACTTCCGGCTCCCCGACATGACGGGCCTGGAACTACACCGGCGCGCGCGGGAGCTTCAACCCACGTTGACCACACACGTGATGACCGGATACACGCTGGAGCACTTGCTGACCTTCGTGGCACCCGGCCAGTCCACCGCGGTGGTCGAACGCCCGCCCACGGCGGAGCAAGCCGCCACGCTCATCGGATCGCGCAAGCCGGACACGATCATGGTCGTGTGTGTGCGGGAGCCCGACTTCCCGCAGGCCGTGGCTGCGGCGCTCGCCGCTCGCGGCGTTCGCGCCTTCATCCCGGAGGCCGATCCGGGTACCGGCACGCCGGCGTTCTCCCCGGACACCCGACCGGAAGTGTTGGTGCTGCGCCCGGCCCCTGTGCTGGACGCCATGTCCCTGTGCATGGACCTCCGCGCGTCGGGCCTTTCGGCCCCGATCCTGGTGGTGCTCGACCCGGGCGAAGGCTCGACGCCGGAGCGGGTCCTGAACAGCGGAGCGGCGTCCTTCAATTGCTACTTCAAGCCCGTCGACCCCGAGCAGGTCATCCGACACGCCCAGGAGCATTTTTCGGCCCAATCCGAGTAGCCACACGATCATGAGCGAGATCATCGTAACGGAGACCATCAGCTCGGGTCAGCGCTCCTTGGTTCTCAGAGGCGTAAGGATCTCGACGCAGGAGCCGGTGATCCTCAAACGGTCCGTCGGTATCGAGACGGGCCTGGGTCGGGCCAGAGACCGCAGAGAGTACGAGTTCGGCAGCAGGGTCGCTTCACCCCATGTAGTGCGATCGCTCGGCCTGGCCACGGTCGACGGTGCCCAACATCTGGTCCAGGAAGACTTCGGCGGAATCCCGCTGACCCGGGCCCTCGGGGGGAAGCCTGCGTCGATGGAGTCGTTCTTCACGATCGCGACGGGGCTGGCGAACGCTCTCGACGCCATCCACGGCGCCGGGCTGATCCATCACGACCTGCACCCAGGGAACGTCCTTCTCGCGCCGGCGACGCAAGAGCCGAGGATCATCGACTTCGGCTCGGCGACTCCGATGTCCGATCGCTCGGCTCGGTCGGGCGGGGGCCGCCGGGCCGGCGCGATCCCCTACGTCTCGCCCGAGCAGACGGGACGACTCAATCGGGTGATCGACCAACGCTCCGACCTGTTCTCGCTCGGCGTCATGCTATACGAGGTGCTCACGGGCTCGAACCCCTTCGCGACGAGGGACGACCTCGACACGACCTACGCCATTCTGACGACCCGACCGCCATCCGTCTCCAGTCTCGTTCCCGACATCCCGGGCCCCGTCTCCCGCATCGTCGCAAAGCTGCTGGAGAAAGCGCCCGAGGACCGATATCAGAGCGCGCGAGGTCTCCTGAGGGATCTGGAATGGTGTCGACACGGCCTGGGCTCCGCGGACGCGCTCGAACAATTCGAGCCCGGCACCTGGGACACGGGACCAGCGCTCCGCCTACCCGGGGGGATCGAGGGGAGATCGGAGGAACTCGCTGCGCTGGACGCCGAACTCACTACGTGCGCGGAGGCGGGAACTCCGGCGATGGTTCTCCTGCGAGGCGAAGCGGGGATCGGGAAGTCGAGGCTCGTGCAAGAGTGGCTCCACAGAAACCCGGAACCGATCTCATTCCTCGCCATGGGCGGTCACGAATCGGTTCGCGGCGACATACCCTTGTCCGGGTTGGCACAGGCTCTGTCCGGAGCCGCGCACCGCCTTCTCGCCACGGACCCGGTGCTACTCGACGAATGGCGCAGTCGCCTGACTACTTCGCTCGGCAGCATCGGTGGCGTCATCACCGGACTGGTGCCGGCCTTCGCACCACTCCTGGATCATCCGGCGCCGCCCCCTCAGGTCCCGCCGGCGGAGGCCGCCCAACGCTTCACCGAAGCACTTTCCACGCTCTTCGAGACCCTGCGGGGAGAGGGAACGTTCCTGCTGGTGATGGAGGACCTGCACTGGGCAGACCAGGCGACGTTCGACCTTCTGCATCAGATTCTCGCGCGGCCCCGGATTGGACGCCTCTTGGTACTGTGCACATGCCGGACCGAGAGCGACAACGACGGCGACCGGCCGGTGGAGGAGCTTCTCGCATCACTGCGGGCGGCAGCGGTGCGGACGGTGACGATGACGGTAGCGCCCCTCGACGAAGACGGCCTCACGGACCTGGTGCGCAGCGCTCTGGGCTCGTCCAGCAAGCGGGCCCACAGTCTCGCGCGATACCTGATGAATGTGTCCGGAGGAAATCCGTTCGCGGCCCGCGAGACGCTGCGAAATCTCGACCGCACCGGCGCGCTCACGTACAGAAGCGACACACAGCGGTGGGAGTGGAAGCTCCCGGACCACCCCACCGACTCCGAGCACCCCGACGTCGCCCAGGTGATCGCCCATCTCACGGAACCGCTCGACCCGTCCATGGGCGCCATCATCCGCTCCGCGGCCCTGCTGGGCTCCCAGTTCGACCTGGATACGCTGGCTACCGCGACGGGCGAGAGTCATTCGGCGGTCTGGCGCGCCATGGTGGTCGCCATGGACGAGGGGCTGGTTGAGTCTACCGAGGATTCGTTCGACGTCCCCGAGGGCATATCCAACCCGACCGGACAGTCCGGGCTCGCCATGGCGTTTCGCCATCACCGGATTCGCGAAGCCATCGAGTACACGATTCCGGTGGGCGACCTGCCCCTTCTCAGGCGGGATGTGGGCCGCAGGCTTCGGGTCGCATATCCCGAAGGGGACGCGGTGTACCCGTGGCGCGACTGGGTGGGACACCTCAATGCGGGACTCGACGCCGTCCACGATCCGGACGGGCGCATCGACATCGCGTTGGCGAACCTCTGGGCGAGTCGCCGCGCCCGTTCGAGCAACGCCGCCAAGGCCGCCCTCGAGCATGCCGCGCAGGCCCTGGCCCTCATGGACTCGATCGAGGATTCCTCGCCGCCGATGGAGATGCGGATCGAAGCCTTGCTGCTGGCCGCCGAGTCGACATACCTCCTGGGCGACCCCGACGAAGCGGAAACATTCGCCGAGGAGATCCTCACCTTCGCGCAGAAAGGCACCAGCCGGATCAACGCGCAGCGGCTGCGCGTCCTGATCCGCATGTCGCAGGACCGCTGGTCCGACGCCGTCGACATCGGACTCGGTGCGTTGGAAGACGCCGGAGTGCCACTGGGACCGTTCGACCCGGATGCCGTCGCCGACGTAACAGCAAGAGGTCTGGCCTTCGGACGGAAGCTGATGTCGGCCGGAGTGGACGGCGCCCCGGTCATCGAGGACGACGTCATCGAGGCGGTTCTCGCGTTGCTGGGGGACCTGGTCTCCCCCTGCTACGTGGCACGCTCCGAAGCCCTCCCGTTCCTGGGCACGAAGGTGCTGGAACTCTCCGTCGAGCACGGACTCTCGCGCTATTCCGCGATCGGATACAATCTGCTCGGTGCGTTCGACGCAATATTGAGCGGCGACTTCTCCCGCGCGTACGAGCCTTGCCGCCTCGCGGTCGACACGGCGGAGCGGTTCGGAGACCCCGCGGCCGAGGGGCGTGCCAAGCTCACTTTCGGGGGAATCGCCTTGCCCTGGAGCCGGCCGCTCCCGCACGCGGCTCCCGTGCTCGATGAGGGTGCACGGGCATGCAGGCAGGGCGGAGACCTGATGTACGCGGGATACTGTCACCTCCAGGCGTCCATTCTGGCGTTCTCCGCAGGAAACCCACTCGCACGGGTGCAGGCCGATATCGCTGAACGGCGTGCCCTCCTCGAAGAGACCAAGAACCCCACTCGGCACATCTGCGAGTCACTCGATGCGCTGGCAGGGCTGCTTCGCGGGGTGCATCAGTCGTCATCCCTGCTCGATATCGACGGAGAGGAGGATCGGTCCTTCCTGGACATGATGACCCAGGCGGCCTTCCTTCACGGATTGCACTATCACCACATCTGCAAGATGTGGGGACGGTACATCCTCCGACCCGGCGCGGTTGGCGATGATCTCGCGGCCGCCTCCGAGGCGTCGATGGCGGGAGCGATCGGACAATTCTCCACCGCCGAGCATATCTTCCTCGAGGGAATGTTCGCCGCCCGCAAGGCGGACCCAGATGAGGCGCTCGAGGGGTTGGCCGCGAGCCGCGTCAGAGTGGAACCCATGGTGGCCTGGTGCTCGGCGAACTTCACGGCGAAGGTCGCTCTGCTGCGCGGCGAAGAGGCGCGCATCCGAGGCGACTTCCAGTCGGCCGCCAAGCACTTCGACGAGGCCGTCAACCACGCCCGCGAGCACGGCCCCATCCAGGACGAGGCGATCGCGTGGGAGCTGGCCGGAAGGCTCTTTCATGGCCATGGGCACCAGTTCGTGGCCGAGATCTACCTGCGTCATGCCCACGCGGCGTACGCTCGTTGGGGCGCCCGCGCGAAGTGTGAGTCGCTGCTGAAGGAATTCCCCATCATCTCCCAGGGCAGCTCGCTACCGATGTGGGTATCACCCACGAGCCTCTCCCACAGCAGCGGCCAGCAGGCCATCGACCTCGCCGCGATCGGCCGGATCACCCAGGCCATGTCGGAGGAGATCGACGAAGACCGCCTCCTCCAGAAGGTGCTGGACACGTTCCTCCGCGGAACCGGCTCGGACATCGGTCACATCCTCGTCGGTGAAGCGGACGACTTTCGACTGCGTGGCTCGGCTCGGCGGGACGGAGCCACGATCGCGGTGAACCTGGTCCAGCCGGTGCCACCCACCGCGCAATCCCTCGCCACCAGCGTCGTGCGCCTGGCGCTGCGGACGCACGACATCGCGATCGTGGACAGCGCTGGATTGTCCGACACCTTCAAGGACGACGAATACCTTCGCGCCCGACGATCGCTCTCCGTCCTGTGTGTGCCCCTCCGCCGCAAAGAGCGCGCCATAGGCGCCATCTACCTCGAGAACTCCACGCTCGCCGACGCCTACACCGACGAAAGCGTGCGAATGCTGGAGCTGCTGGCTCCCCACGCCGCGATCTCGATCGAAAACGCGCGCCTCTACGCGGGCCTGCAGACCGAGATCGAACAGAGGCGCGAAGCAGAGCACCGCCTGGAGCGTCACACCGAGGAACTCGAGGAATTGGTTGAGGAACGCGCACGGGCCCTCCGCGAAGCTCAGGGCGAGCTCCTGCGGCAGGAGCGCCTGGCGACTCTGGGACGCATCACTGCCACGGTCAGTCACGAACTGCGGAACCCCCTGGGTGCGGCTCGGTCGAGCGCGTTCGTATTGCGCAAACGGCTCGAGGGGAGTGGGAACGAGGAACGGGTCCTTCCGGTGCTCGATCGCCTCGACGTCGGCGTCGAACGGTGCCAACACATCGTGGACGAGATGCTCGAGTTCACGAGGCAGGTCGATCCCCAGTTCGTTCCCGTCCTGGTCGACCCGTGGCTCTCCTCGATCCTCGACGATTGGTTCCCCGCGCCGGGGGTCCACCTCGAGCGCGATTTCGATCTCGGCGACGTCGTGGTCCCCATGGACCAGCATCGGCTCCGCAGGGCCATGGAGAACGTCATATCCAACGCCATACAGGCATTGACCGAAGGGACCGACGGAGCGAGCGACCCGACCCCCAACGCCGTGGTATCGGTATCCACCCGGCGGGTGTCGCCGGAGGAGGTCGAAATCACCGTGCGCGACAATGGCCCCGGGATTTCGGAAGACGACAGGCCCAAGCTCTTCGAGCCGCTGTTCAGCACCCGCGCTTTCGGCGTGGGGCTGGGTCTGACCATCACCAAGAAGTGCGTGGAGACCCACGGGGGCTCGATCGCTATCCACTCCCCTCGTGAGGCCGGTACGCAAGTCACCATTCGCCTACCACTCTCCCCGCCGTCGAACGCGTAAGCGGGGCCACGGGACCCACCCGGATCTCGAACGCCGCCCGCCCTCGACTCCTGCAGGCGCGCTCAAGTCGTCCACAAGTCGGGCGACACTTCCGCTAGGAACCACATGGCCTTGCCCGCCTTCCGATCACGTGCCTCCGCCGGATGGGGCATTCGGCGGTCGTGGCATCCCACCCCTCGTAGCTCGGCCGGCCTCCACCGGCCCCCCACCCCTTCGGAGGAGTTGCCCTCGATGAGGACCCACTCGACAAGGCCGTCGGCCATGACCTTCCTCGTCTGCGTATCTCTGCTCGCCGGAGACCTCCGGGGCCAGGATGTTTCCGTCGACTCCACGCGGTACGTGCTGGAGCCGGTCGCCGTCACGGTCACACGTACGGGCGTCACGGATCTACAGGTCACGCCCCTCTCCGTCACGGCCTTCAACGCCGAGCGTCTCGGGTCCAGCTACCTCAACAACCTGCCCGACATCGCCGACTTCACTCCGGGACTGTCGATCTCGGCCAACGCCAACATCGCGCAGATCACCATCAGGGGCATCGGCTCCAACACCACGCTGTCCGGTGGCGAGACCAGCACCACCGTACAAGTGGACGGGGTCTACATGGCGCGCCCATCCACGGCCTTGCTCGACTTGATCGATGTGGATCGCATCGAGGTGCTCCGCGGACCGCAGGGTACGCTGTACGGGCGCAACGCCACCGCTGGAACGATCAATATCCTCACACGAAAGCCCGGTGACGAGGTCGAGGCGGACGCGCGGCTCGCGTACGGAACCTTCGATGAGATGCGACTGGACCTGTCGCTGCGGGGGCCCGTCGTGCCTGGTCGGGTCATGGGAGGCCTTTCCATCCAGAAGGCCGACCGTGACGGCTTCATCGAAAACGTGAATCCCGCCGCCGGTGGGCCGATCGGCGAAATCGACCGCCTCCAGATCCGCGGAAAACTGCGCTTCGTGCTCCCGGACTCGCTGGAGGTGACTCTGGCCGGCGACTACACGGACATCGACGAGACACCCCTGTACTACGCGAAGCCACTACGTCCGACGGGGCTGGGGGAATCCGAGTTCGATGACCTGCACGTCGTCTCGGTGGGATTCGATCCCGTGTACACGCACGAGACCCGGGGACTCTCCGCTACCATCGGATACGACTTGAACGATCACGTCTCGTTGACGTCCATCACCGCCGCTCGTCGGTCGGACATGCTGATCGCGGCGGACCTCGATGCCACCGAGATCCCGGTTCTGCGCACGGAGCCGTTGCCGGAGGTACAGGACCAGTTCTCCCAGGAACTGCAGTTGAACTACGACACCGATCGTCTGCGGCTTGTCGGCGGCGCGTACTATCTCAAGGAGCAGGTCGAGTCGTTCTTCTTTCTCAAGATCTTCCCGGCGAACCTCGGGCAATTGCAGGGTCGGAACGCGGACACCGACGCGTGGGCCCTCTTCACCGAGGGCACCTATGACGTGGGACGGAACCTGTCGCTCACGGCCGGGTTGCGGTATTCGCGAGACGACAAGGAGGGTCTCGGCTACGGTGGCCTATACGCAATCGACGCCGGCCCGTCTCCCGCGCCCCAGTTCGAGATCACCGAGCAAGCCGAGTTCGATGCGCTGACACCGAAGCTCGGTGTCAACTACCGGGTTCGCGAGGGCTTCCTGCTCTACGCGAACGCTTCTCGGGGATACAAGGCCGGAGGCTTCAACTTCATCACGACGCCGGGAGAGAACAGCGTATTCGGCGCCGAGAACGTGTGGGCATACGAAGTCGGAGAGAAGGCCACCCTGGCCGGTGGCAGGGCCCATGTGAACATGGCCATCTTCTACAGCGACTACACCGACCTCCAGGTCATCGAGTTCCTCGGAGCGGGTACGGAGCGGGTGCGCAACGCGACGAATGCCGCCATCAGGGGGAGTGAGCTGGAACTCATGGCTAGACCGACGAGAGACCTGGAAGTGTGGGGTTTTCTGGCCTACCTCGACGCCACGTACCGGGGGTCGTTCGCGACCTTCGATCCCATCGCCGGTACCCCCACCGATGCCGACGGGAATCGTCTGAACAACGCTCCGGAGTGGTCCGCGTCGCTCAGCAGTCGGTACACGTGGCGACTTCCGACGGGTGATTTCGCCGTCCGCGGCGAAGTCACGGCCAAGAGCCGTGTCTTCTACAGCCCCTCCAACAACGCCTTCGAGACACAGGGCGCCATGGGTTTGCTCAATGCGCGTCTCTCGTACGCAACCGCGGGCGGACGGCTGGAGATGGCTCTGCACGGCCGCAACTTGACCGACAAGGACTACATCACCGGTGCAGCCCTCTTTCTGGGACCGACCGGCCGGCCGGCGCAGGGCCGCACCATCACGGCGATACTCAGCTACAGCTATTAGGGAGGCGCGGCTCATGTGGCGGAGCCCGGGAGTCCGCCATCGCGGCTCGCCGACCGGGTCCTAGGCTACGCGCCGGTTGCGACGACACGAGACCGGACGGCCCTCCCGGCCGTCCGGGGCGTTTGGGTGTCCGTTGCGGCTTTCGCCCCGGACCACCCATGTTGATCGATTGCGCCGACCATCACGGACCCGACCGCCGAACGGGATGACCGAAGACTCCGGATTCGAACGACTCAAGCGATCCAAGCTGCCGCAGTGGGTGGCCGCCTATGTAGTGGGCAGCTTCACCGTCCTCGAAATCGTGGACCTGGTAGCCGAGAAGTTCCTCTGGCCGGTGGAGGTGGAGCGTACCGTCATCCTGATGATCGCATTCGGGCTCCCCATCGCAGGCATCGTCGCCTGGTATCACGGCGAGAAGGGGAGGCAGAAGGTCAACATCGCCGAAATCGTCATGATCACCGCTCTGGTCACCATCGCGGCGTTCGTGATCCTCCCCACTCCCGAACGCCCACCTTCGCCCGGGTCCGCCTCCGACGTCCCCCCGGAGGCTTCCATCGCCGTCCTTCCCTTCGCCGACCTCAGTCCCGACGGCGACCAGGCCTACTTCGGCGAGGGTATTTCCGAGGAGATCTCGGCAGCGGTATCGCGCATCGAGGGACTCTCGGTGATTCCGCGCAGTTCCACCCACGCGTTGAGCGGGCAGAACCTGGATGTCCGTGAAGTGGGAACGCGGCTCGGTGCGGGCTACGTGCTGGACGGCACCGTGCGCAAGAGCGCGGATGCTCTTCGTATCCGGGCGGAACTCGTGGATGTGGCCCGTGGCGTCGTGGAGTGGCAGGACACGTACGAACGCCGACTGGCCGACGCTCTGGCGGTTCAGGAAGAGATCGCCATCGCCATCGTGGCTGCGCTTCGGCCACGCCTCGGCGGCGGCGCCATCGACGTGACCCTTCCCGGCCAGACGACCGACCACCAGGCACAGGATCTCTACCTCCGGGGCCGGTACGCATGGAACCGCCGCACCAAGGAAAATGTGGAAGAGGCGCTGGCCATGTTCCGCGCCGCGGTCGACAGGGATCCCGGATACGCCAGGGCGTGGGTGGGGGTAGCCGATGCCTATGCCATCATGGGCTTCTACGACTATCTCCCGCCCACGGAGGCCTTCCCGCTGTCGCGCGAAGCCGTAGCGCGAGCCATCGAGATCGCACCCCTCGCCGAAGCGTACGCCACCCTGGCCTACTCGGCGCTCTACTTCGACTGGGACTGGCAGGCATCGGAGGACGCCTTCCAGCAGAGCATCGGGATCGACCCGCGCTACCCCGTGGCCCATCACTGGTACGGAAACCTCCTCACGGCGCTGGGAAGGGATGAGGAAGCCCAGCGCGAGTTGCGCAGGTCGCTGGAACTCGACCCCTTTTCCATCATCGCCCATTCGGTCATCGGATGGGGCGCCTACTACCGGGGGGAATTCGACACCGCCATCGAACAGTTGCGGGAGTCCGTCCGGCGGGATCCGACCTTCGCTCTCGGTTATCTATGGATGGGACAAGCCTACGAGGAGCTGGGTGACACGGCGCGGGCCACCCGGTTCATCGAGCAGGCAGTGGAGCACGGTGGGGCCACCGCGAACCTCCGTCTGGCGTTGAGTCACGTCCACGCTTCGTCCGGAAGATCCGACGAGGCACGCCGGATTCTTCGATCCGTCATCGACGATGACGCCGGCGGATACGTGCCCTCCTACGAAGTCGCCAAAGTCCACGCCGCGCTGGGTGAATTCGATGAAGCCGCCGAGTGGCTCCGGCGTGCCCTCGAGGAGCGATCCCACTCCATGGTCTTCCTCATGGTGGACCCCCAACTCACTCCCATGAAAGGGCACCCCGTCTACGAAGCGCTCCTGGAGGAAATGGCCTTCAGCGACCGCTGACCTCCACCCATCGTATGATCCCCCCGGCGCAAGGGTTCATGAAACCGTGTCTGGCTCCATCCGACCATGTGAGGGGATGTCGCCGAGACGGGAACTTCTACGCCCGAGTCAGGTGAAAGGCTGAGTAACCAACACACCATCCGGAGTCGTTTCCATGCAGGGCTTTCTCTCGCAAACCTTCTACGGCAACACCGTGAGCGCCTGGGCCGCGGCCCTCGGAATCACCATGGGGATCTTCCTTCTGGGAAAGGTGCTCAACTGGATCATGGGGAACGTGATCCACAAGGCCGCCGCCCGGACCAGCAGCCGCCTCGACGACTTCGTGGTGGGCACGATGGACAAGCCCCTGGTGGTGATCTTCACGGCCCTCGGCCTGCGCATCGCCGTGGAGACCCTCACCCTGGCGGACGGGTTGGTCCAGTTCGTGGAGAACGCCATCCAGGCCACCGTGGTCCTGGCCGTCACCTGGATGATCGTACGCTTCTTCCATGCCTTCGTGCGCAACATCCTTCAGCCCCTGGCCGAGCGGACCGACAGCAACCTGGACGACCAACTCCTCCCCATCCTCCAGAGATGGGGATCGGTGGGAATCTGGATCCTGGGCGTGATCCTGGCCCTGGACAACGCCGGCTTCGACGTGGCCGCCTTCATGGCCGGGCTCGGCATCGGAGGCCTGGCGCTGGCCATGGCCGCCAAGGATACGGTGTCCAACATCTTCGGGGGATTCACGATCTTCGCCGACCGGCCTTTCGCGCTGAACGACCGGGTGCGGGTGGCGGGCTTCGACGGCACGGTCACGGACATCGGGATCCGCAGCACCCGGCTCCGCACCCTGGACGGCTGCGAGGTCACCATCCCCAACCACTCCTTCTCCGACTCGCCGGTGGAGAACGTCACCCGCGAGCCCACCCGTAAGGTGGTCCTGAACCTGGGCCTCACCTACGACACGCCGCCCGAGGGGATGCGCCGGGCCATGGAGATCCTCGCGACCATCGCCGAGGAGCACGCCGCAAGCGTGACCGACGAGACCCGGGTGGCGTTCAACGGCTACGGCGACTTCGCCATGAACGTCCTCTTCATCTACTACATCCGGAAGGAAGCGGACATCCTGGACACCCAGACCAGCGTGAACCTGGCCATCCTGGAACGGTTCAACGCCGGAGGGCTGGAGTTCGCCTTCCCCACGCAGACCATCTACACGCTGACGGGAGGGTCCTGACGGAGCCCCTTCCCTGCCAGGTGAGGCGTCCCGGGCTCCCGCGGGGGGACCCGGGGCGCAGGAACGCCGCGCCGCGGCCTACGGCTGAGGCTCCACCACGCGGGTCGGGATCACCCGCAACGTAATGGTACCGTCACCCAGGCGACCGCTCCCGTTGTATCCCCAGCAGTAGATGAGCCCGTCGGCGTCGATGCCGCAGACGTGTTGCTGTCCCGACGAAAGCGTCGTGAACACGTGACCACCCGTCACGGCGGTGGGAGAAACACGGTCCGAAAGGGATCCGTCGCCGAGCTGCCCCGACACGTTCCCACCCCAGCACCACACGTCTCCGCCCGCCTTCAGCGCGCACGTGTGGCTCAAGCCGGCGGACACGCTCTGGAAGACATGCCCGCCCGTCACGGCCACGGGCACCGATGAGTCGGTGGTGGACCCGTCGCCCAGCCGGCCGTCGAGGTTGTAGCCCCAGCAGTACACTGCTCCCGCTCCGTCCACGCCGCAGGTGTGATACACCCCCCCGGCGAGGGACCGGAAGGCGTGGCCTCCAGCCACGGGGACCGGCTCCAGGCTCTGGGTAACCGTGCCGTCTCCCAACTGCCCGTAGGCGTTGTCTCCCCAGCAGTGGGCGACGCCGGCGGCGTCCAGCCCGCAGGTGTGGTACCCGCCGGCGGACAGACCCACGAAGGCGTGCCCTCCATGAACCAGCACGGGACCCGACTTGCTGATCCTGGTGCTGTCACCCAACTGCCCGCTCCCGTTGTACCCCCAGCAGTAGGTCGAGCCGCCGGACTCGATTCCACAGGTGTGACCCCCATTGGCCGTCACCACGGTGAATGTGAGTCCCCCCGTCACCGCGGTGGGAACCGCCCTGTGGACGGTGGTACCGTCGCCCACCTGTCCGTACAGGTTGTACCCCCAACAATGGCTGGCCCCGCCGACGACCGTCCCGCAGGCGTGGTCACCGGCGGTGAGCTCGGCGAAGGTCACTCCGCCCGATACGATCCCGGGGATCCATCGGTCGAGGAACGCTCCATTCCCGATCTCCCCCGTCGCGCCATACCCCCAGCAGTACGCATCCCCTCCGGTGGAGACGGCGCAGGTGTGCCCCGTTCCGGGGGCCACGCGGTCATACCGTACCGGGATCCCGACCTTCACCGGCACCGCATTGGAGACCACCCCGTTCGACGTGGCCGTGATCGACGTCACACCATCGGCCACCGCGGTGATGGTTCCGTCGGGGCTCACCGTGGCCACGCCGGTCACCGAAGAGGCCCACGTGAACACCGCCCCCGGCACGACCCGTCCGAGCCGATCGTACGCGGTGGCGGAGCCCACCGAGGTGGCCCCCACCCTGCCGAGGCTGTCCAACGTGACCGCGACGAACACCGAGTCCACCGGTTGGAGCGACTGGAAGGAATACACGACGCTGTCGACACCCGGAACCACGGCCTTCACGGACTGGGTCCCGACGGCGTCCCCCAGCGTCACCGCGACCGCCGCGACGCCGCTCTGCGCCGTCACCACCGAAGGCACCGCCGGAACGGCATCCACACCCGTGAACTCGACGGTCACTCCGCCGATGCCGTTGGAATACGCATCCGCGACCCGCACCACCATGGAGTCCGGAAGGCCCAGCCCGAAGGGACCGGACTGCGCGTCTCCCGAAACACTCTGGAGAACGCTGGGAACACCGGCCTCGACACCCAGGATCACCGACGCCGACACCGTGTCCACCGTGGTACGGACGGTGCACTCCCCGCTGACGATGGCGGGCGAGGCGTCCACTCCGAACGACGCCACTCCGGCCACGTCGGTGAGAACGGTGTCCGGGACGGTGCAGTCCCCGGTGGAGGAGATCACCGCGGGCACCCCTCCGATGGGGTTCGCGAAAGCGTCCGACACCGACGCCTGAAGCGCCCGGCCCACCTCACCGGCAACGAGCGCCCGGGCGGTGTCTCCGGACAGCGTCACGCTGGCCACGGGGCCCGGAACCACCGTGACGGTCCGCTGGGCGGACAATCCCCCGGTGATCGAGACCTGAACTCCCGCGCCACCCACCGGCTGGGGCCACTGCACGTCCGTGGACGCGTGTCCCGATCCGTCCGACGTCACCGTGGCCGACGCGGGCTGGGCGCCCCCCTGACCCACGAAGTGCACGGAGATCCCCGTGAGTCCGACGCCCTTCGCGGTGACGCGCGCCACCACGGTGGACGCGGTCCCCGCCGTGACCGTGTCCGGCCCGGGTGCGAGTTCGATCGCATCCGGAACGACGGGGTCTACGCCTCCACCCGGAGGTGGGGTGTCCCCACCACACCCGGCGAGCACGAGCCCCACGAGCCAAACGTGGAGCAAGCGCGTCGAGTGGGGGGTGCGGACGGTGGATCGGACGAATGAATCGGGCACGTTGCCTGGGGTTCGAGTATGACCGGGAACCGGGGCGGGCAACCTACCCACCGCGCACGACCTATTGCAAGAATTCTGCCGCGATTTCCCGGATGGCCGTGGCGAACGTGTCCACCTCCTCCAGCGTGCTGAAGACGTTGGGCGTGACCCGGATCCCCTCCCACTCCCCGGTCACGAACCGGGGCCGCACGTGGATCGAATACCGCTCCTGGAGGAGCCCGGTGAGATCCTGTGCCCCCACCCCCTCGATCCCCATGGTGCTCAGCGCGCCTGCCTGACGGTCGTCGTTGGCGGTACGGAATTCCACCCCGGGCACGTCCTCCACCTGCTCCATCCAGCGACGCCGCAGATACCGGAGGCGCGCAGCCTTGCGCTCTCCTCCGATGCTCTCGTGAAAGGTGATCGCCTCGCCGATGGAGTTGGGGATGGCCACGGGGAAGGTCCCGATCTGCTCGAACTTCCGGATGTCGCCATCCATGGAGGAGGGAGCCGGAGTGAGCGCCCACGTCTCCGGAATCAATTCCCGGCGCACGTACAGCATTCCGGTACCCACGGGCGCGGTGAGCCACTTGTGGAGGGAGGTGCCGAAGTAGTCGCACCCCAGCTCGCGGACGGAAAAGGGGAAGTGGGCGAAGGAGTGGGCTCCGTCCACCACGGTGCGGATTCCGCGATCCCGGGCCATGGCACAAATTTCCCGGACTGGAAAGATCTGTCCGGCCGTGAAGGTCACGTGCGACATGTGGATCACCCGGGTCCTCGGCGTGATGTGCTTCCGGTACGCCTCCACCAACTCCATGGGGTCGTCGGGCGGCGAGGGCACCGGGAACGTCCGCAACACCACCCCGTCGCGCCGTTCGCGCTGCCGCCACGTGGTGATCATGCGCGGGTAGTCCTGGGTGGTGAGGAGGATCTCGTCGCCCGGGCGCAACTCCATCCCCAGTTGCACGATCTGGAGCGACTCGGACGTGTTGCGGGTGATGGCGATCTCCTCCGCGTCCGCCCCCGCCATGGCGGCCAGGCGTTTCCGCACCAGCTCCCGGTGGGGTGAGAGCATCTCGTCCACCCAGAGCGAAGGGCTCATGTTGGTGATGGTCAGGTAGTGCTCGACCGCCTCCTGCACCACCCGCGGAGCCGGGCTCACGCTCCCCGAGTTCAGGTTGATCTCGTTGGGATCCACGGTGAAGGCGCGGCGCACCGCGAACCAGTAGTCCTCGTCTCGGGCCACTTCCTCGGGTGGGCGCCCATCCACGAGCAGGGCCGCCTGGTCCAGACGGGACAATGCGTCGGTGCGGAGGGCCACCAGCCCCACACCCATCCGGGAGAGAAAATTGCGGCGAAGCATGTCGAGGTGCCTCCGGGACGGAGTCGGCCGGTGAGAGGTGAACCGAGCCAACCTGGGGGAGCGGCTTCCCCCGGGGCAAGGACGCGGCACCCCCCCTCCGGCCGGCTCACGGGAACATCGCCCACTCCCGTAATGTTATATTCCTGAACGATGGGTCACCCCGACCCAGGGAAGTCGGAGAAGGTCATGAAGTCCGTAGGATACGGGGGGTACGCGACTCGCCCACGTACCTCCGATACCCCCGCCCGCGCCGTTCCCCCGCCCAGCGTACCGGCATTCACCCCTCCCGCCGGACCGCCTTCCGGGGCCGTGCCGGCCGTGCCCACCGTGGCGCCGACCCGCCGCATCATCGGGCGCAGCCCCGCCATCGGGCGCGTGCTGCATCTCGTGTCCCGGGTGGCTCCGACCCGGGCCACCGTGCTGGTGACCGGCGAGACCGGGACCGGAAAGGAACTGGTCGCCCTGGCCATTCACGACGCCTCGTCGCGGGCCTACGGTCCCTTCGTGGCGGTGAACTGTTCCGCCCTGGCGGAGAGCGTGCTCGAGTCGGAGCTGTTCGGCCACGTGAAGGGTGCGTTCACGGGCGCGACCAACTCCAAACGCGGCCTGTTCCAGGTGGCCTCCGGAGGGACGCTCTTCCTGGACGAGGTAGGCACCCTCACGCCCGCCATCCAGGTGAAGCTCCTCCGGGTGATCCAGCAGCGGACCATCAGCCCGGTGGGGAGCCACGCCGTGATTCCGGTGGACTTCCGGCTGGTGGCGGCCACGAACCACGACCTGGCGCTCCTCGTGAAGAACGGCTCGTTCCGCAAGGATCTCTTCTACCGGCTCCAGGTGTTCAACATCCACGTTCCCCCGTTGCGCAGCCGCGCCGAAGACATCCCCCTGTTGGCGGACCACTTCCGCCGTCGCTTCGCCCGGGAGCACGGCCTCGAGGCGCCCCCCTTCTCCGCCACGGCGCAGATGAGGATGCGGACGTTCCCGTGGCCGGGGAACGTCCGGGAGCTCGAGAACGCCGTGGAGCGTTCCTTGATCATCCATGCGGACGACGCCTTCCTCTCCCTCGAGCTCCCCGCGGACGTCCACTCGCCGGGAGACGCGGACCGGCTCCTGGATCGCGCCCGGACGGAACGGTGGTCTCTCGAGGACCTGGAGCGCGAGTACATCCTCTCCACCCTGGATGCCGCGGGTGGGAGGCGAAGCGAAACCGCCCGCTCCCTGGGGATCAGCCGCCGCACGCTCTATCGCAAGCTCCAGCGCTACCGCGAGAAGATGACATGACCCGGTTCATCCCCAACGCACTCACGACCCTGCGCTTCGTCCTCATCCCCGTTCTGTTGTGGACGCTGGTGCGCTGCGACCGGGCGGCGGACGCCGGCCTCCTGGTGGACCGGACACGGTTGGTCTCACTCCTCGTGCTCGTCGGGATCGGACTCTCCGACGTCCTGGACGGAAACCTGGCCCGACGCTGGAACCTGGTGAGCCGGACCGGAGCGCTCATGGATGCCATCGCGGACAAGTCCGCCCAGTTCTCCGCCCTCCTCTACTTCACCGTCTTCGCGGGCGCGGCCTTCACCTCCTTCCCCTCCTGGCTCCTCCTGGCGGTGGTGCTCCGCGACATCGTACTCGGGAGCGGGCTCCTCATGCTGGAGCGGGTCGAGGCGGACCCGCCGGTGGAGCACGACGTGCACGGCAAGCTCGCCACCGTCCTCATCTTCGTGCTCATCGCGTGGACCATCGCGGGTTTCGACCCCAGGGGGGTCCTGATCGGTTCCGTGACCGTGGTGGCCGTGGTCACGTACAGCACCTCCCTGTACGTGCGGGCCGGCTGGCGCTCGTATCGGGCCCTCGGGTCATCCTGACCCACTCCCATCATCCCCGAAGGGACCCCCGGGTCACCCGTTCCGCGCGGGCCGCGCGGTAGGAGCCACCCCCGCTTCGGGGCATGCTCTTTGCTTCCCGCATGGCACGCCTCCCGCCGGTTCCCCGCACACCCCGGACGGTCCGGGCCGGATGCCTTCGCGCATCGTCGTGCCACCGCGGACTACCTTCGCACAGGAGGAATCATGAACCAGCTTCCCTTGATGATGCCGGAGGGCACGCGCATCCGGATCCCCGCGGGATCCGTGGAGTTGGACGGTGACCTGGTCATCCCGGTGGGCGCCGAGGGGCTGGTGGTCTTCGCCCACGGAAGCGGGAGCAGCCGACGGAGCCCGCGCAACCGATTCGTGGCCACCACGCTCCAGCGGGCAGGTCTCGCCACCGTGCTCTTCGACCTCCTCACGGCGGACGAAGACCGCGTGGACATGCACACCGCCGAGTACCGATTCGACGTCCCCATGCTCGCCGAACGGCTGGTGGAGGTCACGGACTGGCTGAAACGCTACCCGCCGGTGGACCACCTGGCACTCGGTCTGTTCGGCGCCAGCACCGGCGCGGCCGCGGCGCTCATCGCGGCCGGACGGAGGCGCCGTGAGGTCGCCGCGGTGGTTTCACGGGGGGGACGGCCCGACCTGGCCGGCGACGCCCTGTCGCACGTGTACACGCCCACGCTCCTCATCGTGGGGGAGCGGGACCCCATCGTCCTGGACCTGAATCGCAAGGCCCTGGAGGAGTTGAAGGGCCCCAGGGAGTTGAAGGTCGTGCCGGGCGCGACTCACCTCTTCGAGGAGGAGGGTGCTCTGGACACCGTGGCCCGACTGGCGGCCGAGTGGTTCACCGAGCATCTCGCGGGAGTCTCAGTAGCCTGATCACTTCCTGGTCGGACACCGGAGTGAAGTCGTCGTACCAGGCTCCCACGGCCATCAGGTGGGGAGGGGCCTGGAGGCAGATCACCTGGTCGGCCTCCGCCTCCAGAGCCCGGACCGTCTCGGGCGGCGCCACGGGCACGGCAACCACCCGGACGGCGGCACCTCGGCGGCGCACGGCCTCCACGGCCGCCCTGATGGAAGCGCCGGTAGCGATCCCGTCGTCCACCACCACCACCGTCCGCCCGTCCACCTCCAGGGGAGGCCGACCCTGACGGTAGAGTGCTTCCCGGCGCTCCAATTCGCTTCGCTCACGTTCCACCAGCTCCCCGACGGTACCTTCCTTCAGGTCGATCTCGGCGATCACGGCGTCGTTGAAGATCGTCACGCCCCCCGTGGCCACCGCGCCCAGGGCCAATTCGGGCTGCCACGGTACGCCCACCTTGCGGACCGTGATCACGTCCAGGGGTGCGCCCAGCGCCGTCGCGACCTCGTGCGCCACGGGGACGCCACCCCTGGGCAGGCCCAACACCACGACGTCGCCCCCGCGCACGCGTTCCGCCACGGCCGTCGACAGCCGCTCACCGGCTTCCTTTCGGTTGGCGAACCGCCCTACCGACCGCGCGAGCGACGTGCCGTCCATGGTCCGGCGATTCAGGTGATCACCTGGAGCGGCGGCTCGGAGATCTCCTCCAGAAGCGCCTCGATCTGATCGGGCTCGGAGGGACCCACCTCCCTCGCGAGGTCGGCCTGCGCCACGATCCCGACCACCGTGTTCCCCGACTCGACCACCGGAATGCGGCGCACGTGCCGGTCCTTCATCAGCGTCATGAGATCGTGTACGTCGTCGCCGGGGTACGCCACGGCGATATCGTCGGTGGTCATGACTTCCTCCACCATACGATTCTCGAGGCGGCCTTCCGCCAACACCCGGATGGTCAGGTCCCGGTCGGTGACGACGCCCATCAACTCCAGGGACTCCAGATCCGTCACGATGGGGATCAACCCCACGTCGTAGTCGCGCATCAACCGGGCCACGGTGACGATGGCGTCCGTGGGCCGGGCCACTTCCGGACTCCGCGTCATGATATCCCGAACGAGCATATTCCCACCCTCCTTTCCGGCGTCGGCGGACCCGGGCGGGGCACGCGCGGACAGGCCACCCCCCGCGGATTCCAACCCCCGTGACAGGCACGTCCCGTGCCAGTTCCGGGGCCTTCCCCCCTCTCGACCCGACGGGGCGCGGCGGGACATTGTGACCCGTGGTCCACCGACGGGCGGGGACAGGGCGCCCCCCGCTACACCCGACCGGTGCGGGCACGCCGCCCGACGCATATCATTCCCGTGTGAACCAGCGCACGACTCCATCATCGAAACCACGCGATCCCATGAGCCGCATCCTCACGGTCCCGTCTCTCGCCCTCCTCCTCTTCGGCTCCTCCCTCGACGGACAGGCACCGACGCCCTACCGCCCCGACTCCGTCCCGGCCGCGGCCTACGCGGACGCCGAACGATTCCTGGCCCAGCACACCCGTCCGCTGGTGCTCCGAGGATCCGTACGCCCCGAATGGATCGGCGACGATGTGTTCTGGTACGCGAATCGGATCGCGGAGGGAGTCGAGATCGTGATGGTGGATCCCGCGGCGGGATCGCGGGCGCGCGCCTTCGACCACGAGCGGATGGCCCGCTCGCTGACGGCGGCCTCCGGTGAGGCCGTGGACCCCTTCGACCTCCCCGTCGTCGGGGTCGACACCCGGGAAGGCGTGGTGCGGATGGAGGTCAACGGACGCCCGTTCACTTGCGCCGCGGACGGCTCGCGCTGCGCCGACACGCCCGCCCCCGACACCGGGGTGGGCCGCAACGAAGTCCCGTCACCCGACGGGACCCACACGGCCTTCATCCGCGATCACAACCTCTGGGTGCGCGACGCCGCCACCGGCGCCGAGACGCGCCTCACCACCGACGGCGTGGAAGATTTCGGATACGCCACCGACAACGCCGGGTGGGTCACCAGTGACCGGCCCATCGTCCTCTGGTCTCCGGACTCGAAGAAGATCGCCACCTTCCAGCACGACGCCCGCGGCGTGGGTGAGATGTACCTGGTCAGCACGGACGTCGGCCACCCGACGCTGCAGGCGTGGAAGTACCCCCTCCCGGAGGACTCGGTGATCTTCCGCATCTCGCGCGTGGTGATCCACCTGGACGGTCCTCGGGTGGTCCGACTGCAGATGCCCCCGGACCCGCACCGCTCCAGCATCTGCGACCACATCAGTTGCGACGGCGGGTTCTCCGACGTGGAGTGGAGCGACGACTCACGGAGCCTGGCCTTCCTCTCCAACTCCCGCGATCACAAGGAGGCCCTCCTGCGCGTGGCCGACGCGGAGACCGGCGCGGTCCGTGACGTCATGGACGAGCGCGTGGAGACGTTCTTCGAGTCGGGGTGGGACATGATCAACTGGCGTGTTCTGGAGGCCACCGACGAGGTCCTCTGGTATTCCCAGCGGGACGACTGGGGCCATCTCTACCTGTACGATCTGCGCAGCGGAGCACTGAAGCGTCGGATCACCGGGGGAGACTGGAACGTGCTCCAGCTCCTGCGCGTGGACGAGGCCTCCCGCACCCTCTATTTCACGGGAGCGGGAAGGGAGCCCGGCGACCCGTACTTCCAGTACTTCTACAAGGTCGGGATGGACGGCGGCGGCGTGACCCTCCTCACCCCCGACAGCGCCAACCACACCATCACCCTCTCTCCCTCTGGCGAGTACTTCGTGGACAGCTGGTCCACCCCGGTGGTCCCGCCGGAGGCTGTGGTCCGGCGCACCGTGGACGGGACCGTGGCCACCCGACTGGAGACGGCCGACATCTCCCGGCTGGTGGCGGCGGGGTGGCAACCTCCCACGCCCTTCGTCGTGAAGGCACGCGACGGCGTCACCGACCTCCACGGACTGATGTATCGCCCCACCACCTTCGACGCGTCGCGGAAGTACCCGGTGATCAACTACCTCTATCCCGGCCCCCAGACCGGGAGCGTGGGGAGCCGGTCCTTCAACCCGTCCCGGCGCGACCACCAGGCCATCGCGGAGCTGGGATTCATCGTGGTGGAGCTGGACGCCATGGGAACACCCATGCGCTCCAAGTCCTTCCACACGGCCTACTACGGGAACATGGGGGACAACGGCCTCCCCGATCAGGTGGGCGGGATCCGGCAGTTGGGGGCGCTGTACCCGTGGATGGACCTGGACCGCGTGGGGATCTGGGGACACTCGGGAGGAGGGTTCGCCTCCACGGCGGGCATCCTGCGTCATCCGGACTTCTACAAGGTGGCGGTCTCGCAGGCGGGCAATCACGACAACCGCAACTACGAGGACGACTGGGGTGAGAAGTGGCAGGGCCTCCTGGAAGAGTATCCCGACGGCACCACGAGCTACGACAACCAGGCGAACCAGCTCCTGGCCGGCAACCTGAAGGGGAAGCTCCTCCTTGCCCACGGGACCATGGACGACAACGTGCCCCCCAACAACACGCTGGTCGTGGTGGACGCTCTCATCGCGGCCAACAAGGACTTCGACCTGGTCCTGATGACCAACCGCCGTCACGGATTCGCCATGGAGCCGTACATGCTCCGCCGCCGTTGGGACTATTTCGTGCGGCACCTCCTGGGAGCGGAACCGCCCCGGGAGTTCGAGTTCGGGATGTCCCGCTGAACGAGTTCGCCCGCCCCGATCACGGAGAGATTCCATCATGAGCATGACCGATCCGTTCCATGGCCGCGGCCGCGTGGCCACCGTTCCCCTCCTCCTCGCCGCCGCGGTCCTCACGGCCTGTGCATCTTCCGGATCGGAACGTCCGCCGCGAGCGGCTCCCGTGCGCTCCGTGGTCAGCGTGGGTGGGATGGGCCGGGCGGAGATGCACACCGAAGCCGGCGTGGGACAGCGCACCTACGGCGTCGCCGCCCGACAGGTCTGGCCGCACCTCTCCATCGTCTTCGAGCGACTGGAGATCCCGGTGGAGACCCTCGACGAGCGCGCCATGGAGATCGGGAACCTGGGATACGGAGCCCGGCGGGTGGAAGGAAAGTGGATGTCCACCTACATCGACTGCGGCACCAACCTCACCGGGATCCTCGCCAACAACCACGACATCACCCTGACCGTGATCGCCCGCCTCGAGGCGAGGCCCGACGGAACGTCGGTCCTCACCACCCTCGTCGACGCCTGGGGAAAGCCTCGGGCCACCAGTGGGAATCCCATCCACTGTCAGTCCAAAGGGGTTCTGGAGGAACGGGTGGCCGAGTTGGTGGCCCAGCGGTTGGCGGGAATCGGCGGATAGAACACAGGCGGACGAGATCCGTCCCCGTCCCCGCAGCCTATCGGACCCGAATTCCCGTGAGCAGCCCGTTCTTCCCCGCGATGAACAGAAGCCCGTTGCTCCCCAGGGCCAGGAGTCCGGTGCGGCCGGTACTCCACACCGCTTCGTGCGACCCGAGGTGGATCGCGTAGGTACCGGCGTTCGTCCCCGCGAAGAGAAGGTTCCGGGTCACGACCCGTGGCCCCGTGAGCACTTCGCCGTCCGGCGGTGACCATGTCCAGAGTATGCTCCCGTCGAGTTCGGACCGGGCTTCCACGTCATTGTCGCGCGCGACGAAGACCGTTCCCCGCGCCGCCGAGGGTGTCTCGCTGAAGTTGCCGGAGTACCTCCACGCTATCGCCGCGCCCACCGGGTCGAAGGCGACGAGCTGCCCCTCACCGGCAACGACGAGGCGACCCCCGTCCGTGACCACAGGAGTGAGCGACCCGAACACGGACGAAGCAGGATCCCCGATCTGGTCCAGGACGTCACCCGACACGGCGTCCATCACGATCGCACCGGTGCCATACGAACCCGAGTAGGTGTAGACGCGCCCCGCCGCCACCGCGGGGGTCCAGAACTCCCACCCCTCGCTGCCGGCATGCGGAACGGTGGTCCACTGCAACTCACCCGTCGCCAGGTCGAATCTGCGGATCACGTCCTCCCAGTTCTCCCGACCCGCCAGGTAGATGGCGTCGGCCGTGACGACGGGAGCGTGGTACCGCAGCCACGAGTCCTCGTAGTTGGTCACGAAGCCCGGCGTACCATCCGTCACGCTCAGCGCCATGAGTGTGGACGTCCCGTACCATTCCTTGGACAGGAAGATGGAACCTGCGCGAGCCGCCGGGGGACGCAGCCTCCCTACCTCGACCAGTGGCCTCGTCCAACGGACGGTACCGGTCGTAGCCGACACCACGGCCACCACAGTCTCGCCCAGATACGACGTCGTGGTCAGGGCGACCGCGTCACCGTCCGTCACGACCGGGCTGAGCGCCGCGGTCCCGGCCACCGCCGATATCCACGCCTCGGAGAAATCGGCCACGTCCAGGGTTACCGGCACGTACCCCGTGTGGGCGGGATTGCCCTGATACGTGCTCCATTCCTCCACCGCACCCCAGTCGTTGGGAGGGAACACGGAAATGGCCACCACGCCGGTAAAGTTCCCCGCCGTGGCCACCACGCGTGTGACCCCTTCGGCCGCCGCCACGACCTCACCGGCCGCCGAGACGCCGGCGATGCCTGGATCCGCCGACGCCCATTGGGCCACCTCGGCCGAAATGGGAGAACCCAGCGAGTCCACCAGCGATGCGGTGAGTTGGGCCGCGCTCCCCACGCTCTGCAGGACGACGAACTCGGGCGAAACGGCAAGGCCACGGGGAACCTGGGCCACCGTCACGTCCACGCTCGCGATGACCCCGCTCGCGGTCGCCGTCACCGTCACGTTTCCGTTATTCACGGAGGTCAGCAAGCCGTCGGCGGACACGGTCGCCACGGAAGAATCGGAGGACTCCCACGCCACCGGCTCGCCCACCAGCGCGACCGAGAGTCTGTCCACCACCGATGCACGCAACCGCAACGTGTCTCCGAGCGATCTCAACAGAACCGAACCGGGAGACACGTCCACGCGGGCGATCCTCTGGAGCACGGTGACTTCGGCTCCTCCCTTCACTCCCGACCGCAGGGACGCCATCACCACCGCGGTTCCGTTGCGCGCCGCGACCACGAAACCGGTCTGGGACACCGTCGCGACCGAGGCGGAGGTGGACGTCCACCCGAACGTTTCCCCGCCGACCAGGTTCCCCTGCTGGTCATACGCCCTCGCGACGAGTTGGACCGTGTCACCGATCGCGTCCAGACTCGCGGCACTGGGTGTGACGATGACCTCCACCGCGGCCCCGGGAGGCTCGACGGGAAGCTCGCCCGAGCATCCGGAAATACCGACGGCACCGGCAAGGGTCAGGGGGAGAAAGCGGCCTCGGTAGCAGGACCTGGACATGGGAACTCGACGGGAAGAATCCGGGTGATCTCGACTCCTGTGCCACGGAATCAACCTACGCGCAACCGACTCCTCTTGCCACGGGTCTCTCCCCACCGCAGCGGCCCCGTGGAGAGGGACGCGAGGAACGCTCCCCCAGGGCCGGGTGGCAGGAGTACCGGGATCCCGCCGAGAACGCCGTTGCGCCCAGTCGGGCCGCTCCATTAGCGTATGCGGTTCCGGCGGAGCCGACCTTCCCGGATCCTTCGTAGACACGCACGGGCCCCGAACATGACCAGTCGCCGCCGTTTCCTGCGCGACGCGCCCCTCATGGCGCTCGCCGCGATCGTCACCGTGGACACACGGAGCCTTCTCGGGCGCACCCTCGTCGGCCCCGGCCACCCGGAGCCCCGCGCGGGCATCGACGCGTCCAAGGTGCTCACCAGCGACCAGCTGGTGAACCCCGCCGTGGCCCCCATCTTCGACATGGTGCGGGAGATTCCGCAGATCGCGGACGGTATCCGCTGCAACTGTGGGTGCGCCGAGTTGGAGGGCTTCTATTCCCTCCTGTCCTGCTACGAGGCCGGCGGAATGGCGCAGTTCTGTGAAATCTGCCAGGGGCAGGCCACCCTGGCGTACCGGCGCCACCAGGAAGGACAGACCCTGGACCGGATCCGAAACGCCATCGACGCCCGCTTCGGGTCCGCCGGTTGAACCCAACCACCACGGTCCCCACATGACTCCGGTTTTCCCCCGCGCCCTCCTGGGCGTGGCCGCGATCCTGATGGGCGTGGCCGCCCCGGCGCGCGGACAGTTGTTGGCGAGCGAACGGGCTACCCTGAGCCAGACCGTGGACGGTACCACCGTCTCGGTGGAGTACTCCCGGCCCCTCATGCGCGGCCGCGCGGCCGCCTTCGGCGACGTGGTGGCGTGGGACCACCGGTGGACGCCGGGCGCCAACTGGGCCACCGTGTTCGAGTTCGACAAGCCCGTGGAGATCAACGGGACCTCCGTCCCCCAGGGGCGGTGGTCGGTGTGGGTGGATCTGAGCCCCGAGAAGTGGGTCGTGATCCTCGACCCGCGGGAACACATCTTCCACACGAGGCCCCCGGAGGACGGCGACGATCAGATCCGTCTGGCCGTTCCGGTCATCGAGGGACCGCGCGTGGAGGTCCTCACCTTCTCCTTCCCCATGGTGCGCGCCGACGGGATGGACCTCCTCCTCCAGTGGGATCGGTCCAACGTCCTTCTGGCCATCGAAATCGAATCGACGTTCACCACCGTCCTCGAACCCGACGCCGCGGCTCCCTTCCCGGGCATCTACGACATCACCCTCTCGGCGGAGAGACTGGCGAGGGTGCCGCCGGAACACCGCCCCGACTCCATCGCCGTCATGACCATCGAGTACCGGGATGGAAGCCTGATGGGGAGGCTCACGGGTGGTTGGTGGGGTGAAGAAGGGTGGGACTTCGTGTTGGTTCCCCGCAGCGCCACCGTCTTCAACATCGGCTTCGTGATGGAGGGAACGGTCGCGGAAGTCTGGTACGACGAATTCGTGGAGTTCGTGGTGGAGGAGGGCCGGGCCGTCGGCGTGGAGTCCCGCATCGGCGACGAAGACGAGCTGGATTGGAAGGGCACCCGCAGGCACTGACCTCGAGCCACGGAGCGAGTTCCCGGGGTGCGGGGTATGAAGCGGCATGGATACCTCTCTCCCCGCTCACGCCCGCGCCCGCTACCTCGGCGGACGCATCCATCTCCGTGACCTCCCGGGGTGGACCACCGTGTCCACCAGTCCCTTCACATTCGCGGGAGAGTCCGGCGGGTTCTTCGTCGTGCTCCGCTTCGGCGCGATGGTGGGTGTGGGAACCCGGCCGGAAGAAGAAGACCGCGTCCTCGCCGCGGTGCTCCCGCTGGTGGTGCCCCGCGAGCATTCCCTGGCCGACGAGAGCGTGGCTCTCGAAGTGGGCGACGACTATCACGAAGGAGTGCGCCCCGACGGCTCCATCCAACTTCGTGGCCTCGACGCCCAGCGCGCGCAGGTGGTGGCCAACGCCCTGGCCAAGAGCGCCGTCCTGGGCCACTACGAAGAGCGTGTGGCCTCCGTGTTCGACCGGGTGGAGGCTCTGGCCACCCAACTCCACGCCGCCACCGTTCCCGCGTCCAGCCGCGACCTCCTCCGCCAGATCGGCGAGTCCCTCCTGATCCAGACGCACATGGTGGGGCGCGTGGAGGTGAACGAGAAGCCGGAGATCACGTGGGACGACCCCGAACTCGACCGCCTCTACGAACGCCTTGCCCTGGAGTTCGAGCTTGCCGATCGTGATCGGGCCCTTTCCAGGAAGCTCGAGGTCATCTCGGAGGTGGCCGGCACGTACCTGGAGCTCCTCGACACCCGGAAGTCCAGACGTCTCGAATGGTACATCATCATCCTGATCGCGGTGGAGATCGTGCTGATCCTGTGGGAGCTGTTCGGGATGAAGTGAGGTGGGGCGTGGACGTCCGGCCCGGAGAGTTGAAGCTCCTCCTGGTCTCGGCGGCCTACTTCTTCCTGGTCCTGACCAGCTACTACATCATCCGACCCATCCGCGAGGAGATGGGCGTGGTGGGTGGCGTGGAGAACCTGGCCTGGCTCTTCGCCGGTACGCTGCTGGGCACCATCATGGTCCACCCTCTCTTCACCTGGGTGGTGGCGAGGTACCCGCGCAAGCAGTTCATCCCCATCGCCTACCGCTTCTTCATCGTCAATCTCGTCATCTTCTTCATCCTCCTGCGGGCCGTGTCCGCCGAGTCGTACGTCTGGATCGGACGCATCTTCTTCAACTGGACCAGCGTCTTCAACATCTTCGTGGTGTCGGTGTTCTGGGCGTTCATGGCCGACATCTTCCGCTCGGGCCAGGCGAAGCGGCTGTTCGGTCTCATCTCGATCGGCGGCACGCTGGGCGCCATGCTCGGCTCGGGGATCACCGCCCTCCTGGCGGAGAGCCTCGGCCCGGTGAACCTTCTCCTGATCTCGGCGCTCTTCCTGGAGTTGGCCCTCCGCTGCGCCCGGTACCTGGGCCGCACGGCGGTGCACGTCGACCTGGGATCCCGGAACGACGACGAGCTCGCCATGGGAGGAAGCATCCTCGCCGGAATCACGGGCGTGGCGCGGTCACCGTACCTCCTCGGGATCGTGGCGTACATCATCCTCTCGTCCATCACCGCGACGGCCATGTACTTCCAGCAGGCCGACATCGTGGGGCGCGCCTTCGCGGACCCCGGAGCCCGCACCGCCTTCTTCGCGCGCATCGACTTCTTCGTGAACCTCCTCACCCTGGTCACGGAGGCCTTCGTCACGGCGCGGATCATCCGCTGGTTCGGACTCGGCGTGGCGCTGAGCGTCCTCCCCGTGGTGACCATCGCCGGGTTCACCTGGCTGGGGCTCTCGCCCACGCTGGGCGTGCTCATGGTGGCGCAGGTGTTCCGCCGGGGATGGAACTACGGGATGATGAAGCCCGCCCAGGAGGCGCTCTTCACCGTCATTCCGCGTGAGGACAAGTACAAGGCGAAGAACCTCATCGACACCTTCGTCTACAGGGCCGGCGACCAGGTGGGCGCGTGGTCGTACGAGGCACTCCTCGCCGCGGGACTCGGCGTGTCCGCCATCGCCTTCGTCAACGTGCCCGTGGCCGGGCTCTGGATCCTGACCGGACTCGCCCTGGGGATGCACCAGGAACGCCGGTCCGCCGCACTGGACGGAGCCGTGCTGGGCGGGCGGCCCGAACCGGATCCCACCGGGGCGTGACGGGGTGCGTACGCCCGCCGCGTACACTACGATTCCGCCATGATCCCTCTACCAGGAGTGAACCATGGTCTCCCTCACCTCCCTCTGGCTCCCCATCCTTCTTTCCGCCGCCGTGGTATTCATGGCGAGCAGCTTCATCCACATGGCGCTGAAGTACCACAGCGCCGACTTCAAGGCGCTCCCCGACGAAGACGGCGTCATGAGCGCCCTGCGGAATTTCGGGCTCCCCGCCGGTGACTACGCGGCGCCCCGGGCGACCGACATGAAGGAGATGAGTTCCGAGGCGCACCAGGAGAAACTCCGGAAGGGCCCGGCGTTCTTCATGACGGTCATCCCGCCGGAGGCCGCCGGATCCATGGGCAGGGCGCTCGTGATGTGGTTCTTGTTCACCGCCGTGGTGAGCGTGTTCGCGGGCTACCTGGCCGGGCGCACGCTCACGGCCGGCACCGACTACCTCATGGTCTTCCGCATCACCGGCACCGTGGCCTTCGCCGCCTACGGCGTGGGGGGATGGCAGCGGGCCGTCTGGTTCCATCAGCCGCTGGGCACCACGCTCCGCAACACCTTCGACGGGCTGATCTACGCGCTCCTCACGGCGGGCGTGTTCGGGTGGCTCTGGCCCTAGGGGATCGCCGAAGAAGGCGAGCCCGCCGGCCTCGGGGATACCGATGAGCCATCCCGGGCGAAAGTCCTGTTGTCTCGGTGATCCGGGGCCGGACGCATCGGCCCTCGAACGGCCGTGATCCTCCTGGCCCGCCACACCAGGTTGACAGATGTCCGACTCCGGAGCACACTCCCACCATGACCGCCGGCGAAGAGATCACCGCCCTTCTGCAGCGGTCGCGCACCGGAGATCACCAGGCCGTCGACGCGCTTTTCGCCACCCTCTACGACGAGCTCCATCGCCTGGCCCACGGGCAGCGTCATCGCTGGGAAGGGAACTACACCCTGGACACCACGGGGCTCGTCCACGAGGCGTACCTCAAGCTCGTGGACCAGCAGCGGGCGAACTTCAACGACCGGAGCCATTTCCTGGCCGTCGCCACGCGCGCCATGCGGCACATCCTCATCAACTACGCCGAACGCAGCCGCGCGGCCAAGCGGGGCGGGGGCGCCGATCCCCTCCCTCCCGACAACGTGATCC
Source organism: Gemmatimonadota bacterium (assembly GCA_029879725.1). Taxonomy (GTDB): domain Bacteria; phylum Gemmatimonadota; class Gemmatimonadetes; order Longimicrobiales; family Gaopeijiaceae; genus JAOUPR01. Next base: position 37,039 of record JAOUPR010000019.1, read on the forward strand.
CCATGAGCGCCGAGGTGGCCGAAGAGGTCATCGCCGTCCACGATGCCGTGGCGCGTCTGGAAGGGGTGAATGAGCGCCAGGCCCGTGTCGTGGAGGCGCGTTTCTTCGGCGGGTTCACCATCGAGGAGACCGCGGAGCTGCTCGACATCTCACCCGCGACCGTCAAGCGGGACTGGATCCTGGCGAGCGCGTGGCTGCACCGCGAGATCCACCGCGACCTGGAGTGACCGCATCCCATGAACGGGAACGTCTCGTCCAGGATCGAGCGCGTGGTCGACGCGATCCTCACCCACCCCGAGGAGGAATGGGAACGGGTCATCACCGAGGAGTGCGGCACCGATGAAGAGCTCGCCCGCGAGGTGCGCTCGATCCTGGAACGGTCCGCCCGGTCCGACTCCTATCTCCGCGAGCTCGCCGCCCGGGTCGGACTTCCGTCCGGCGGGCCCCCGGGGCCCGACCTGGTCGGACGGACCATCGGCCCGTACGAGCTCAAGCGGCTCCTGGGCCGGGGGGGGATGGGCGCGGTCTACCTCGTCGAACGCGAGGAGGAGGGGTTCCAGGTCCGGGCCGCGCTGAAGCTCGTCGCCACGGGGCTCCCATCCGACTTGGCCAGGCGGCGATTCCTCCACGAGAGACGGCTCCTCTCCAGGCTGGACCACCCCCACATCGCCCGCCTCTTCGATGGCGGAGTCACCACCGACGGTTCGCCCTACTTCGTGATGGAGTACGTGGACGGGCGCCCCCTGGGGGAATACTGCGACTCCCTCGGGCTGAGCGTTCGTGAACGGATCGGAATCGCTCTGCAGGTGTGCGACGCCGTGCGGCACGCCCACGAGAACCTGGTGATCCACCGCGACCTGAAGCCCGAGAACATCCTCGTCACCGAGTCCGGAGACGTGAAGCTCCTCGACTTCGGAATCGCCCGGGCCCTGGACGCGGACCCGGACGGCTTCCAGACCGCCACCTCGGCCCCCCACCCCATGACCTGGGCGTACGCCAGCCCCGAGCAGATCCGCGGTCTGACGCTCACCACCGCCTCCGACGTCTACGCCCTGGGCGTCCTCCTCTACCGCCTGGTCACCGGCCGACACCCGTATCCGATCTCGCGCACGTCGCTTCCCGAGACCATGCGCACGGTGTGCGAGACGCCCGCCGAGCCACCCCACGTGGTGCTCGACCGGACGCCGGAAGCGTTCGTGGGAGCCCCTCCCGTGGGAGAGCAGGTCACGGCGGAGGAGATCGCACACCGGAGAGGAGTCGGCGTCTCGCGGTTGAGGCGGATCCTCGCCGGAGACATCGGCCTGGTCCTCCTCACGGCCCTGCGGAAGGAACCCCAGCGCCGGTACCACAGCGTCGCGGCCCTGGCCGAGGACCTTCGCCGATTCCTGGAAGGCCGCCCCGTGTCCGCTCGCCCGGACTCCACGGCGTACCGGATCCGGCGATGGGTGGCACGCCACCGGGGCGCCACCGCCGCCGCGGCCGTCATCACGCTTCTGGGGGCCTCCCTGGGAGGGCTGGGCGTGCGCTACACCGCGGAGACCCACGCCCAGGCACAGCTCATCGCCCGCGAGACCGCCACCACCCAGGAGATCTTCACCTTCCTGCTGGACATCCTCCGCCTCGGCGATCCCGCGGCCGGGCGGGGCGACACCCTCACCGTACGCGCGGCCCTCGACCGCGGGGTGGCGCGACAGCGCGAGACCCTCACCGGCCGGCCGGAGCTCCGCGCCCGCCTCCTGGACACCTTCGGCCACGCGTACCACGGGCTCGGCTTCGACGTCGAGGCTACGGCCCTCTTCCTGGAAGCGCTGGCGCTCCGGCCGGAGACGGGGGCTCCGGGAGACACGCTGGTCGCCCACACGCTCGGTGACCTGGCGCGAGCCTTCCAGGACCGGGGGCGGTACGTGGACGCCTTCTCGTACTGGCGCCAGGCTCTCGATCTCCTGTCTCGGGTGGGCGCCGACTCGGCGCTCCTGGCCGGCCCCATGATGGGGATGGCCATGACGCTCAATCTCGACGGGCATCCCGACACGGCCAGGGCGCTGGGCGGTCGCGCGGTCGCCGTCCTCCGCCGCCACGCCGGAGACGCCGACCTCCGCACGCTGCAGGCATCTTCCGAGCACGCGCGCATCCTGCGGGCCGGCGGCGAGGTGGATTCGGCGGTTGCTTTGAGCCGAGGCATCCTGGTCCACATCGAAGACGGCGACGAGGAAGGGGCGCCCCTCGCGGCGACGGTCCTGAACAACCTGGGGTACTACCTCAAGCTCCAGGGCGACCTGGCGGGCGCCGAGGAGAGCTACCGGCGGGTGCTGTCCGACTACGACCGGTGGGTCCCTCCATCGGAGCACGCCCAGGTGCTCGGCAACCTGACGAACGTCCTCAACGCCCAGGGGGATTCGGCGGGGGCACTGGAGGTAGCCGGAGAGCGCCTGGCCTTCTCGCGCCGCGCGTGGCCCGACGGGGGATGGCGCGTGGGCCAGGCCGCCCTCTTCCTGGCCACGGTCCACCTGGAGTACGGAAACGTGGGAGAGAGCATCGAGCCTCTCCGCGAAGCCGCGACCTCCTTCCGCGACGCTCTCGGGCCGAGCCACGGATGGACGGGGAACGCCGAGTCCCTCCTGGGTGCCTCGCTGGCGGGCACGGGGCGCTCGGACGAGGCGGAAGGTCACCTCCTCAGGGGGTACCGGGTTCTCCTGGCGGGGCCCGGCCCCGACGATCCGTTGACCGCCAACGCCGCCCGGCGGCTGGCCGCCTTCTACCAGGACCGCGGCCGGCCCGACGAGGCGGCCCGCTACCTGTCCCCCGCGGCGGGGTCGCGCTGAGCCGATCCCCTCCGGCGTTTCTGTTGTGGGTGCGGAGACCGACACCCCTCATCGCCTGCCGGGAGGTGGACCCCCATGTCCAGATTCACACCGACCCCCCTGATCGCGGCCGCCCTCCTGTCCGCGTCCCTCGCCGGGCCCGCCGGCGCACAAGACCTCCGCTACAGCACCGTGACCCGGGTGGAGTTCGGAGGCACCACGGGCCGCCTTCTCGGCGCACTCCCGGGATCGGGCGACCCCGTGACCGGCACCCGATACCTCAAGGGAAGCCGGATCCGGACGGACGACGGCACGGCCTCCTCCACCATCATGGACTGGAACGAGGGCGTCCTCATCACGCTGGACCACGAGGCGCGTACCTTCCGCAGCGTGAGCCTGGTGGAGATGGTCGAGGCCGCCGAAGAGGCCGCGGCCGCGCTGGAAGGGCGTGCCGACGAGCTCGTGGACGCGGCCGTGGAAGGGTCGCGAACCGCCGCCGAGGAAACCGAACAGGAGTACCGCCAGCAGGGCGGTGACCAGCTCACCCTCGAGATCGCCGTACGCTCGGACCGCACCGGTCAACGCCGGAACTTCGGAGAGTACACCGCCGAGCAGATCCTCCTGACCCTGGAGATGAAGGGGGCCCGCGACCGCGCCGCATGGGACGCCGAAGACACCAGCGGCGGGCTGGCCCTGGTCACGGAGGTCTGGTTGAGCACGGACTTCCCGGAGCATCTCATGATGCAGAGCATGGATGGCCAGGCGCTGAGACGGATGCGCGACGACGGCACCGGGAAAGGGCTCATGGGGGCGCTGGAGTCGCTCCTGGCCTACGATCCGCGCGTGAAGTTCGCCTTCGAGAAGAACCGGGAGACCATCGACGCCATGGACGGCACGGTGCTGAGGAGCACCACGCACTTCGTCACGGTGGAAGGAGACGCCATGCTCGACCGGGACGCGGTCCTGGCGGACCAGGATCGGAGCCTGTCCGACGAGGCCACCCAGGCCGCGTCCCAGCATGCCCGGGAGTCCGCGCGCTCGGCGGTCCGTGGCGTCACCCGAGGACTCTTCGGCCGGAAGCGTGAGGAGCCGGAAGAGCCCGAGGAGCCCGCCGCGACGGCGACACAGCGCGTCTTCCTGCGCTTCACCAGCGAGATCGTCGACGTGGAGACGGGCGAGCTCCCCGCGGACCTCTTCTCCCCGCCGGAAGGATACACGGCGCTGGAGCCCGCCCCCACGGGCTCCACGCCCTGAGATCGAAGGGAGCTACCTCCACAGGTCGGAGAGGGACTTCATGGTGTAGCCGGCCGGGATCAGGAAACGGTCGTCGCCCACCGGCTCGCGCTTCAGGGAGAGGATGTCCTCCACCGTGTACGACGCGCCCATGGCGGCGTGGTACCACACCTGCGTGCGCACCGGAACCGTGCCTTCGCACAGCTCGTCGCCGGCCCACCCCGTGGCGAACTCGTCCTCTTCGTCGTCCTCCATTCCCGCCCGCTTCGCCAGGGCCGACAGCGCCTCGGACACGCCGGACTCGTCCCGTGCACACCATGCCACGCCGGTCTGGCTCTCCGAGCTCCCCGTGAAGCCGGTGGCCCCGAACCCGTTGACCGTCTCCGCGCGACCCAGGGAGCGTACGGTGGGCGTCTCGCGCTCCATCCCCGCACCCATCTCCTCGGCCATGGCGGCCATCTCGTCCGGGTCGATCCCCATCCGCGCCATCATCTCCTCGGCCTCGGACATGGCCCGGTCCGTGGCCTCCTCCATCTCCGCGGCGGTGAACTCGAAATACGACCGATCGGCCGGGTTCACGATCCAGGTGGTGGAGACGTCCGCGTCGATGATCACGTACCCTCCGCCCTGGTCGGCGGCGACGTCGAAGCGGATCTTGTTCCCCTTCACCCACACGGTGGTCTCCTCCACTCGCGCGGCTCCGTCGAATCCCGTCGAGAGATCCGTCGGATCGATGGCGAAGAGACGCGCGGACGTGTGCCGGACCCACTCCTCCTCGGAGTCGAAGTCGGGCTCCTCGTAGTCGTCCGCGTAGAGGATCTGAAAGATGCCGTCCTCGTCCACCTCGATGGTGCGCTGGCGGATCACGCCCTCGAAGCTCTGGGCGGGAGCGACGGCGGGTAGCGCAAGGATGGAGACGACGACGGCCAGGACTGCCGTGCGCACGTTCATGGTGTACCTCTCGGTATGAGGGATGCCTGGACCGTATCCGGTCACCTTCTACACAGGATGTGGGCGCGCCCGTGGCTCACCCGCGCGGCGGCTCCCGCGGCTCACCGCTCGGCCACCTCGGGGGAGTGGGATGTGGCCGGCGGGGTGTCGGCGCCGGCGGGGACGGCCGACGCCGACGCCTCCCCGCCCATCAAGGCTGGAGCACCACGGTGGCCGAGATCATGTCCTTGCTTTCGACCCGCACGGCGGTCAGGGTCGTCTCCAGGGGCTTGGTGACGGGCCGGGTGACGGGCACGGACACGTTGATCATGGTCTCGCCCAGGGGAATCACCACCGTAGCGGGCACGTTCAGGAAGGCCGCCCCCTCTCCGGACACCTCCAGGGCGATCTGGATCGGCTCCGCCCTCACCGGACCGTCCAGGTGGATGGTCAACGTGCGGTAGTTCGACTGCCCCGCGGGCACGAGGTCCAGCAGGGTAAACGCCGGCGGGAGCTCGAGGTACAGCGGTCCGCCCACCTCCCGGCCCTCCAACGACGTCATGACCATGACGCTCCCCTCCACCGACGACCGCGACACGCCGATGGGGAAAGCGGCTTCCCGGACACCCTCCCGAACGGTCACCCGTTCCGGAAGAGAGACGGTCTCCCCGCACAGCCGCTCCCCCGCCGGGTTCGAGGACTTGCACAAGAGGTCCACGGTCACTCCTCCGGGGGGCGCCGGGTTCACGAGGACCACGTACCCGTTGACCTGGCCGTTCTTCTCCACGTTCACCACGGGGTTGGGGGGAACGGAAGACGACGGAGGCTGACGAACCGTCACGCGCTCCACCACGGGCACCGGCCACGCATGGATCGGCGTCCCCGCCGAGTCGATGACCGGTAGGGTCCCGTCGGCATGCCGGTGCCTACGCACGCCCTCGAGCGTGTAGGCCACGGGTGTCCTCACCTCGGCGGACACCTGGAACGATCCGGAAGTCCGTCCGGCGGGGATGTCCACGCAGTTGGGGACGGTGGAGCCCGATGAGGTGACCGTGAAGCGATGGCCCGAAGCGCCCGCCAGCCTCCCACCTGCGTCCCGCACGTGGAAGCAGACCTGTTCGGTCATGGGCGTGGGCTGGGTCAGGGTGACGGTACCCGCCACGGTCCGGGATCCCACCACCGGGCCGGAGAGGGTGACCTCGCCCAGGCGCGGATACACGAAGCGGGCACTCTGCGATGCGTACCCGCCGCTCCCCCTCCGCAGATCGGCGGTGATGCCGGCTTCCACCGACGGGGGGTGGAGCCAACCCTGAAGGAACTTGGGGAAGTGCTCCGGAGCCGTGATCTGGAATGTGGCTTCCACCATTCCGGGCGGCACGATGATCGAGTCCGGAATGTCGAGCTCCTGATTCAGGATCAGGCCCTCGGTCTGATTGAAGTTGGGGCGCCGGAGCTCCACCACCGTGGGGCCCAGCGGTTGGTCCGAGTTGGTGACCGTCACCAGGTTCGCCGGAAGGGTGGGGGGCATGGCGGGGCAACCCAGGCGCACCCGTCCCGTGATGGGCGCCCCCTCGCTCACGGCACGCTCCCGGGGGGTGAGGGTCAGGGTCACGGGCTGCAGGAAGGGGTTGCACACCACCTCGATGAGCTGGCTCAGGTAGAGGACCCGCTCCCCGCCGCTCACCGCGATGCGGTATATCCCCGGAGCCGGCTGGCCCGGGCGGATGGACACCTCCACGCAGGCCGAGGACCCGCTCCCGCACTCCCCGAGGGGAAGCGCGGCGAACCCGGTCACGAACCCGCCCGCCGGCCGCGAGGACTTGTCCAACACGCGGACGTCGTCCACCTGCCTTACGTTGGACACGCCCACCCGCAGGCGCATGGGAGACCCCCAGTTGGTCCGGTAGATGCGCAGGGAGTCCGGCCAACCGTGCGCCAGAACCAGTCCCGCGGGGGTCGTGCTGACGATGGCCGGAATGGCCAACCGGCTCGGGTCGATGGTGAGCGTCTGCGCCCCCGCTCCCGTGAGGGGAAGAGAGAGGGTCACGATCCATGCCGCGACTACGGCGCGATCCACCTTGTTCATACATCCTCCGGGGCGAGTGGCGCGAGTTGGGGGGCGCTTCCGGGGTGGCCGCTCCCATGGCACCTACCCAACAGATCGGCGACGGCGATTCGGCTCATCGCGCGCGGCGGGGAGGCGGTGCCGCCCCCTCGCCCCCGTCACACCCCCGGCGTACTATGTAGCCGCGTGCTGGAACGGCCCTTCCCCGCCACGGCCCATGACCGAACGCATTTCCAGGATCCAGCGCTGGCTGGACATCGTCGCCTTCCTGGCGGCGCACCGCTTTCCGGTGACGCTCTCCGAGCTCATGGAGGCCGTGCCGTCGTACGCCGGCCGTTGGACCGACGGCGACGACCGGGCGCGCGCCGCGCTGCGCAGGATGTTCGAGCGCGACAAGGACGAGTTGCGCGACATCGGGATCCCCATCGAGACCCTCTCCTTCCACTCCTCCGACGACGACGACCAGAGCGGCTACCGCCTGGCCCGGAAGGACTTCCACCTCCCCTACCTGAGGCTGGTGGCGGAGAGCAGGGAGGAGCAGCCCCGGGGCGGCCGCTCCCCGGCGGCGGCGACGTTCGACCTGACCCCGGAGGAAGCCGGCGCCGCCCTGGAGGGGTTGGTGCACCTCTCGCGGGTCCCCGGATTCCCGCTGCACCGCGAGGCGCGCTCCGCCTTCCGCAAGCTGGCGTTCGACCTCAACCCCGACGTCCTGTCCGACACGCCGGTGGTGTACGCCGAGGACCCGGAGGCGCTGGCCACCACGGATACGATGGACGTCCTGAGCGGCGCCCTGCGGGGGCGCAAGATCGTGCGCTTCCACTACCGGGCCATGGCGGCCGACCGCGAGGCCCGCCGCACGGTGCGTCCCTACGGGCTCCTCTTCCAGCACGGCCGCTGGTACCTGGTGGGGCACGACGACGACCGGGACGACGTGCGCATGTTCCGCGCGGGGAGGATCGCCCACGCGGAGGCCGAAGCGTCCCGGCCGGGCACCCCCGACTACGAGATTCCCGAGGACTTCGACCTTGCGGCCTACGCCGGACGGGAGGCCTGGGAGCTCAAGGGCGGCGACGAAGAAGAGGTGGAAGCCCACGTCCTCTTCCGCTTTCCCCACTGTCTCTGGGCCGAGACCGGACGCCACGGAGCCTTCGTGAAGGCCCGACAGGACGGGAGCCAGATCCGGGCCTTCCAGGTGCGGCGCAGGCATCCCTTCCTGCGCTGGGTGTTGAGCCAGGGCGGCGAGGCCGTGGTGACCGACCCTCCGGAGCTGCGCGCCGCGTGGGAAGGGATGGTCGGCCAGGTGAGGGGGTTGTACGAGGACGGATCCCGTGCCTGAGCGCATCACCGCCGGAGAGAAGCTGCAAAGGCTCCTCTACGTCCTCCCGGCCGCGGCCCGTCCCGGGGGCGCCCGCCTGGACGAGCTGGCGCACCGCCTGGACACCACCGTGGCGCAACTGGTGGCCGACCTGGGGGAAGTGACCGACCGCGTCTACTACCACCCCGGCGCCTGGCCCGACGACATCCAGATCCTCATCGACGCGGACCGGGTCCGGGTGGTCATCGACGGGGGGTTCACCCGTCCGCCGCGCCTGAGCGCGCTGGAGACGCTGTGCCTGGCCCTGGCCCTGCGGGGCGGCGCGTCCGCCTCGCAGCTCCAGGTGCAGGAGGACCGGAGCGCGCTCCTGGAACGCGCCGAGAAGCACCTGGGACGGCGCTCCGCCGGCCCGGACCCGGACACCATCCGCATCGACGACCACCGCCCCGATCCGTCGGGGGTGCGGGAGGAGCTCATGACCGGCGCCCGCGAGCGGCGGAGCTGCGCCATCGTGTACCTTAAGCCGGGCGGAGAGGGCACCGAGGAGCGGATCATCCACCCCTACACCATGGCCATGGGCGAGGGCTTCTGGTACGTGGTGGCCTACTGCACCACCCGATCCGACGTCCGCGTCTTCCGCACGGACCGGGTCCTGGCCGCGCGCCTCGAGTCCACCCCGTTCACCGTCCCCGAGAGCTTCGACGCCACGCGCTACGTGGACGGCGGGCGGATCTTCTTCGCTCCGGGAGCGGCGGAGGCCAGGGTGCGGTACTCCTCGCGGGTGGCGCGCTGGATCCGGGAGCGCGCCCACTACGACGGCGTGCGGCTCACCGAAGCCGGGGACGGGAGCGTCGTGGCGTCCCACCCCGTGGCGGATCCCCAGTGGCTCCTCGCGCGGGTGCTCCAGTACGGTCCCGACGCGGAGATCCTCCACCCTCCGGAACTCCGGGAGCTGGTGCGGGAACGGCTCGGCGCCCTCCACCCATAGGCGCGGGGCACGCGGCTCCCCGCCCCGCGGCCCATCCCAACGCCCCATCGCACGGCCCCATCCCACGGCCCAGCCGACGGCCCGAACGCTTGCCAGAAGCGCTCTCCGCCCCCACCCTGTCCGCACCTGCCCCGGCGATATCGGAACCACCCCTGCGGAGTTGTGCGCCATGCGCGGTCCTTCGGTGAAGTTCGGCTTTCTCTCCGTGCTCTTCCTCCTCCTCCAGGCTCCCGACGCGCTGAGCGCCCAGAGCGTGGATCCCTCCTACCTGGACCTGGTGTCGTGGCGCATGGTGGGCCCGACCCGGGGTGGACGCGTCCTGGCGGTGGCCGGACACCCGGACCAGCAGCACACCTACTACCAGGGAACCGCCGGCGGCGGCGTCTGGAAGACGGAGGACGGCGGGATCAACTGGAGCAACGTCTCGGACGGGTACTTCAACACCGGATCGGTGGGCGCCATCGCGGTGGCGGCCTCCTCTCCGGGAACCGTCTACGTGGGGATGGGCGAGGCGTGCATCCGCGGGAACGCCTCCATCGGCGACGGCATCTACAAGTCGCTGGACGGCGGGGAGACGTGGACCCACCTGGGGCTCGAGACCACCAGCCAGATCGCCCGCGTGCGCGTCCATCCCACCAACCCCGACGTGGCGTACGTGGCCGCGCTGGGGACGCCGTGGGGACCCCACCCCGACCGGGGGGTCTACCGCACCCGCGACGGCGGGCGCAGCTGGCAGAAGATCCTGTACCGTGACGACGAGACCGGCGCCATCGACCTCGTCCTGGATCCGTCGGACCCCGACGTGATCTACGCCTCGCTCCTCCAGCTCCGCCGCTACCCCTGGGGCTTCACCAGCGCCGGGCCGGGGACGGGGCTCTTCAAGTCCACCGACGGCGGCGACAGCTGGACGGAGCTCACCGACAACCCCGGGCTCCCCGACGGGCTGAAGGGGCGTATCGGCATCACCGTGTCTCCCGTCATGCCGAATCGGGTGTGGGCCATCATCGACGCGGAGCTGGGGAAGAAGGGCGTGTTCCGCTCCGACGACGGCGGCGACACCTGGGCGCGCGTCAACGAGGACGCCGACCTGACGCAGCGCCCCTGGTACTACCACCACATCTTCGCGGATCCGCAGGACGCCAACACCGTCTACGTGCTCAACGTGCGCTTCTGGAAGTCCACCGATGGAGGGACCACCTTCGAGCAGGTCGCCATCCCCCACGGAGACAACCACGACCTCTGGATCGACCCCTCCGATCCCCTGCGGATGGTGGAAGCCAACGACGGCGGCGCCACCGTCACGTACAACGGGGGGCGGTCGTGGAGCAGCATCATGAACCAGCCCACGGCCCAGCTCTACCACGTGGCGGTGGACAACGGGTTCCCCTACCGCCTGTATGGGTCGCAGCAGGACAACACCAGCATCTCGGTGCCGTCGCGCTCCGACTTCGGCGCCAACACCCTGGAGGACTGGTACACCGTGGGGGGCGGTGAGGACGGGTACATCGCCGTGCGCACCGACGACCCGAACATCGTGTACGCCGGAGACCACCACTTCATCACCCGCTACGACCACCGCACCAAGCAGACCCGCGACATCTCCCCCAACCCCGAGACGTACTACGGATGGGGCGCGGCGGACATGAAGTACCGCTTCTGGTGG